>NZ_JBRCOK010000141.1:0-8844 GCF_053501535.1 Bellilinea sp.
GGTATACCCATGTTTTTCGGCAGCAATCAGCCGGGCACGGGATACCTCAGCGCACCCGGCTTCATCCCGAACCGTCACCCGCGTCAAGTAAGAGCCGATTGGCTGGAAAACCATTTGCCCGCCCTGGCAGACCCAAGCCTCAACAATATAAGGGGTCTGCTCCGAATCATCTCCTGCACGCAGGCTAAGCGCATCCCACTCAACCGTGACTTCATCCCCGTTTCGTTCAGCGCGCACCCACGCCGGCGGGGTGTAATACGGCGAGATGGGTAGTTTGACCTCAAAGGGATGAACCGGCAGCAGACTGTTGAAATCCCCGCGAATTTCCATATAATCCGCGCGAACCCAGCAGGGATTATTGCCTCCAATCGCCTGCACTTCAATGTAGTTGCCACCTTCAACCCGCCGCAGAATTTCAAGGTTACTGCCTGCATAGACCCCATATTTGTAGAGGTACGGCGCACCCGGCCCATAATGACAGACTGCCTGTGCAATGATAACCTTCCCTCGTAATTTTGTATAAACCGGCAGGGGTGTTTGCGATATTGTGGGCGTGATTGTAAGGGTAGGAGATGTAACCGTAAGGGTAGGAGATGGTGAGAGCGTGAAGGTTGGTGAAATTGTCGGAGTAGGTGAATAAACCTTCCTAATCACAACAGAAGGTGAGGGGCCTGGCGATGGCAATTCTGCTGTTGCGGCAAGATCCGGCGACAGGGTTGCCGGCGGCTCAGCCTGAGGTGAAGTCACCGCCACGCAGCCACTTAGAAACACCACCAAAATCCAGCCATAAAAGGTATTCAGAGAGCGCTCAAGCAGAGGCGCTCTCTGAATCTTACTGCATTCCCAAATGAACAAACTCAACACTCACTGTAACCACAAGCATAACACTTGCGGCAGCCTTCCTCGTTTATCACAGCTGCTTCGCCGCATTCCGGGCATAAATCCCCAAACCGCAGCAATTTTTGCCCAACCGGTTGGGTATCACTTTTTTCAGCTGCACTGCGGTGACCATTGCCCGGTGTTGCCTGTTCCTTCTTTTCTTTATCTTGTTGAGAGACCATTCGTTCGGCCCGAATTTGTAAATACTCATCCAAAATCTGCCCGACCCCATCCGGCAAGGAACGCACGCGGTTCGGCCCAAAGCCAAGCGATCGGCCGCCGCCAATTCCTAAGAGTTGATTGGCTGCCTCACGCAGCCGCCGCGCTGGTTCGATGGGCGAAGCAAGACGCAGAATGTAGGAAAGTAATCGCCCAATTGCCTCGGATACAGCAGCCGTATCGGAACCAGCCTTGGCAGTATTGATGAACACTTCAAAGGGCTGACTTCCGCCGTTTTCATTGACGGTGATGAATGCCTTACCCAGCGGCGTATCTATGGAATAGGTGAAGCCGGTCAGATAACGCGGGCGGGGTTTCTTGGTTTCGTGCCAGATAGTTAACTGGTCTTCCGGTTTCTCGACAGTCACCGGTTGGGGCGCTTCTTCTTCACCTCCTGCTTGCTTCTTCTTTGCTGTGGATAAGGTCTCCAGCACCACTTTTTCGCGGGAACCGGTTACATAAACCGTTATCCCCTTGCAGCCGAGTTTCCACGCCAGCTGATAAGCGGTGGCGACATCTTCAACGGTTGCGCCTTCCGGGAAATTAATGGTTTTTGATAGCGAGTTGTCCACAAACGCCTGCATGGCGGCCTGCATTCGCACATGTTCTTCCGCTGTAATGTCACCGGAAACAACAAAGACTCGCTTAATTTCCTCCGGAACCGCCTCAATCTGCTGGCAGGAACCTTCCAGCATGACCTGTTCAATGATCTCCTGCCGCTTTTCGGGTTCTATTCCAGCTTTAATCAAGGCCTGTTCAAATTGGGGGCTGGCGTAAGTCAGCTGTAAATCTTTACCGTTGTCATTGACATGACGGATGTAAGCCAGCGCGAAAGCCGGTTCACAGCCGTATCCCTCACAGCCCGCCACAGTTGCAATTGTACCGGTAGGCGCAATGGTCGTCTGAGCCGCATTGCGGATACCGTGTGCCCGGATTTGATCCACCACCCATTCCCAATCCAACATCGGGCGTCCCCAATCCCGTTCGTAGGGGGTAAGCGGCTTAGGCGGCGACCAGCGCATGTGATCCGCATCATAAATGGAGCCTTTGATGGCCGGGAATGGCCCGCGCTCCTTTGCCATCTCGACTGAGGTGACCATGGCATGGTAACGGACAAATTCCATGACCTGAGCGGCGAATTCCTGTCCCTCGGGTGAACCGTAACGCACACCACAATGGTACATTAAGTCCGCCAGCCCCATGATACCCAATCCTATCCGGCGGGCGCGGTGGGCAGCTTCCTTCAATTGCGGGACAGCCGGCACGTATTGATTGGCTTCGACCACGTCATCGAGAAAATGGGTAGCAGTGATTACCGATTGGCGCAGTGTTTCCCAGTCCACCTTGCCATCCGGCGCAAAATGTTGTGCGAGATTGACTGAACCCAGGCAGCAGTTTTCGTAAGGACCCAGCCATTGCTCGCCGCAATTATGTGCCACGATGCCATTTGCAATCAGGCTGTGGGTATCCGGTTGAGTCAAGTCATAAACATCTGCAAGACCAGCTTCCTCAATCTTGGCAATCTTGTCCAGGAACAGCTCGCGGTTGCTACTTCTCTTCTTGTTTTTTACATACGACACTAAAAGGTCTTGTTTTTGGGTTTGTAAGAATCCTATCTTTTGAGCGAACCGGTCACGGTTTTGTTTGCCAATGATTAGTTCGTATTGATCTCGAAGTGAATACTCTGCATAATCTCCTCTCCCATCAGGCATCAATCTCTTACCGGCTTTTCTTCGTTGGTGAATGCTGGAAAATATCCCCAGATTGATGAGAAGAATTTGAACTTCCTGGAGAAGTTTAAGAGAACTGCTTGCCAAACGAACTGTACAGTCTTGTTTTTTACTATTAACTTGAACAGAACCATCTGCGCTGAATAATCCTTGCAAAAAGCCAATCACAACTTCGCGAGGCGCACTCCATATTGTTGAAGGAACACATTTTTCGGACGATTTCGCGGTCGAAACTCCTAATGACTTGAAGAATAGATAAGGCAACCGACCATAAGTTAACTGGACAACCTCTCCTCGAGAATGAAGATGTCCAGCCCCAAACCATTCCGACAGAATAGAATAGACTTCCTTTTGGACCTCATCTTCAGAAAAGCAGATTCCCAATGGGCTGTGGCTGTTCTCGGTTAACCAACCATCTCCTACAAGAACCCCCATCACCACACCCAAATCGCGCGACCAGTGTTTTGGAATGCTGGAATACTGATTTTTAAAATCAGCTCTTTGCACAGTTTGTCCACCGACATGGTTGCCACCATGTGCCATTTCGGACATAACTTCGTAAAACTCTTGGGGTAATGGCAGTAGAACATTCCTGCTCCACGGCCCCTCACCGCTCTGGAGCAGCACCTTGTCTCCAACTTTGAGATTTTCAAGCGATACATAGCCGCTCGGGGTTAAGAAACGATGATCCGGTGTCGCCGTCAACTGAAATCCCGCTTGGGTTTGCAACCGATAAACCATTGTTTTTTCTCGTGTTTTCCAGGCTGGAGAAGCCGGACGCAAAGCCACACCTAAACTTGCGCCAACCCTTTCACCCTGCAATGCTCGATTGTCGGTAGCAATGAACAAATCCTGTTCGATTTCCGCCAGCTCGGCAATCGTTAACAACCCAATGTCCGTAGGAATTCGCGTATCTCCTGTAAAACATGGATTGGTGGCTTCCAGCGGATATAAATGTGGCACAGGATTGCTTCGGTTGGCCGCATCCAGGAACAACACTCCCGGCTCCCCATTATGATGAGCCTGCCGCACGATTTTATCGAACAGTTCTCGTGCACGCACTTTCTTATAGGTCACCAGAGGAACACCCGCTTCCACCAGTTGCTCCAGCGTGCCCCTTACCTGCCGGTAAAGAGGAGAATGAACATCCGGGAAGCGCAGTTCCCATTCCTCGTCGTTTTCAACGGCACGCATGAAATCATCGGTAATTCCAACCGAAATGTTGAAGTTGGTAATGGCATTCTCATCTGTTTTACAAGTAATAAAATCTTCCACGTCGGGATGATCGACACGCAGCACCGCCATATTGGCACCCCGCCGTGTGCCCCCCTGGGCAATTTCGCCGAAGGCGTGGTCATACACCCGTAAAAATCCCACCGGGCCGGTTGCCTGCCCGGCGGACGACTTGACCATGGAGCCCTTTGGGCGCAGCCGCGAAAAAGAAAAACCATTCCCACCGCCGGTTTGTTGAATTAAGGCAGCATCCCGCAAGGTCTGGAAAATGCCGGATGGATCCCGTCCCATGTCATCATTAATGGGCAGCACAAAGCAGGCTGCCAGCTGCCCAAGCGGAGTACCGGCACCAGTGAAAGTCGGCGAGTTCGGGAAGAACTTTTTGCTGGTGAGGAGGACGTAAAATTCGCGCGCGCGGCTCATCACATCACTGCCCCACTGTTCCTCAACTTTGGCAACATGAAAAGCGACCCGCCAGAACATATCCTCGACGCTCTCACACGGTTTGCCGTCATCGCCTCGCCGTACATAACGACGAATCAGTACCTGACGGGCATTTTCGGTTAATTCCACAGCAGGAAGATCCTTGGGACGTGGGGGAGTTGGCAGCAGGCCGTTTTTTGTAATTTGTTGTTGAGATTGCATGATATCCTCCTGTAAATTATGAACCTTCTAATAAGCGATCAATTTCTTTTCGAATGGCATGTAAATCGTTCAAGTTCAAATAGACAATCGCATAACGAATGTAAGCCAGTTGATCCAGTTCCTTCAAACCGGCAATGACCATGTCTCCCACCACCCGGGAAGAAACTTCCGCCCGCCCCATTTGTTGCAAAGCCGATTCAATTTCCCCAACCAATCGTTCGATCTCAGCCGCAGATACAGGGCGCTTGGCGCAGGCAATCCGTATCCCGCGCATTAATTTTTCGCGGTCAAACTCTTCCCGGGTTCCATCCCGCTTGATGACCAGCGGCGTGGCAAGAATGGCACGCTCATAGGTTGAAAATCGCTGGCCGCATTTTTCACACTCTCTGCGGCGGCGGATACCACCTCGTTGGTCGTGAGTAGTATCCAGAACCCTCGATTGTTCATAATGACAATATGGGCAACGCAATGGACTCCTCCATCCTGTTATAACCTTTGAGAATAGACTCTCACACCCATCCCCCTTACCTGATCGAGCCTTATCTTGCTGACAATCCCTTTTCCGGAAAATGCACCCCCATATATGGGGGTAATATAATATTTGTATAGTATATGTACGGGATTATTTTAGCACATCTGACAGCAGGATGCAATAGAAAAAGGACTTTTCTAATCTTAAAATTATCTTTGTAGAAATTCCGTTCAGCAAATTCCAGACACTGCCTTTCTACCCACAATTGGAGGAGCATTACTTTTTTTGACAACCCATATCTGGCGTTTGCAGCATCGTTTTCACGTTTTCTCCCATATAAGGGAAGTCATTGTGTCTGAAAAAATTTTTAGAAGTTTTTATGTTAACGATTCATTAACCAGTTCATTTCGTTTTTCCCGATTTTTCTTTTATAAAGTAAAACGGAAACCCCCGCTGAAGTTTTTTCAGGGGGGTTCCTCAAGACAGGTTGAAACACACCGCTAAGACACCCTGTTCGTCAGGCAGAAGGGAGGATGGCTTCTGCTATGCCGATGGTTTCCGAAAAAAGACATTCTGAACTACAGGCACCTCAATTGGCCCTGTTTGTTTCTCGGTCGAAACCCGCGAAGAGCATCGGCTCTCCGATCATCCAGGTGAACGGTTTAGCGTTGCGTGTTGCGGTTACGCAAGAATGCCGGAATGTCCAGATCGTTGGTGTTGATCACATGCGGCTGGAATTCGGTCGGCGAGGTGGGAGGCGCTTGCCGCTCAGCCTTAGGTGCGGGGCTGCTCGCCGGGAAGGAAGCGGTTTCTTCCTTCTTCGGGGCGGGGCGCGGTTCCACTAAAGGGGAACGAACGCTGGGCCGGTCAAATCCGGTTGCAATCACAGTGATGCGAATTTCATCACCCATGTTCGGATCCACCACCGCACCGAAGATCAGGTTAACATCCGGGTGAGCGGTTTCCTTGATGATTGCCGCAGCCTGATTGACCTCGAACAGCGTCAGGCTGTTGCCGCCGGTCACATTGAACAAGATTCCACGCGCGCCGTCAATCGTAATATCCAGCAGCTGGCTGGAAATTGCCATTTCCGCCGCAATGCGGGCGCGGTCTTCACCACTGGCATGTCCAACCGCCATCAGTGCTGCGCCGCCTTCGGACATGATCGCCCGCACATCCGCAAAGTCAAGGTTGATCAATCCGGGCACGGTGATCAGTTCGGAGATACCCTGAATGCCCTGCCGCAGAACATCATCCGCGGTGCGGAAGGCTTCCTGCAGGGTTACCCGTTTGTCCACAATTTGCAGCAAGCGATCATTGGGGATGACGATCAGCGTATCGGCATGTTCCTTGAGTTTTGAGATGCCGGCCTCGGCAGCCTGCTGGCGGCGCATGCCTTCAAAGGTGAAGGGACGGGTGACCACACCAATGGTCAACGCTCCAACTTCTTTGGCAATTTGCGCCACAATGGGTGCGGCACCGGTGCCCGTTCCTCCGCCAAGCCCGGCCGTCACAAACACCATGTCCGAGCCTTTGAGCACCTCGTACAGATCTTCGGCGGATTCCTCAGCCGCTTTACGGCCCACTTCGGGGTTTCCTCCCGCCCCCAAACCACGGGTGGATTTATCACCAATCCGCACCCGTGTAGGAGCTTTGGAAAGAAGCAAAGCCTGTGCATCGGTGTTGACCGTAATGAACTCGATGCCGCTCAACCCCTCTTCGATCATGCGGTTGACTGCGTTGCAGCCTCCGCCGCCCACACCAATTACTTTGATGCGGGCAAAAGATTCGGCTTGATTGCTGTAAAGATCCATTTTTTGTTCCTCCGATTAACCTGTCTTGATTGGGTTTGAATGTTTAGGTACGTGACCTCCAGAAAAAGTTAGGGCAACAGGCGTTTCAAGAAATTCTTGATCCTGTCTCCATCCAAGTTAATCCCTCTCGGGAGAAATGACCGGCGCGGTTGCAACGGCTCGGCTTCGCTGAGCAGCAATGCCCAGTGCAGCAACCCTACGCTGGTCGAATAGGCCGGCGAGTTCAGTTGATCGGTTAAACCCAGCAGGTTTTCCGGCTTGGCTACCCGAACCGGTAAACCGAGCACTGAACTGGCCAGGGTTTTCATGCCGGGCAGCAAACTTGCCCCGCCGGTCAAAACCATGCCCGCCGGCAGCAATCCGTCATAACCGGAACGTTTGATCTCCTGCAGTACGAGCATGAAAATTTCCTCAACACGCGCTTCAATGATATGCGCCAGATCTCGACGGTTGACCTGCACCGGCGCTTCCTGACCAAAGGATCGCACGCTGATCACGTCATTTTCGGCAATCTCGGATTCAACCGCATGTCCATAGCGTTTTTTGACTTCTTCAGCCTGATCAATGGACAGACGCAAACCATGCGCAATATCGGAGGTGATGTGATTACCGCCGACGGCCAGCACCATCGTGTGCCACACATCCCCGTCAATGTAAATAGCCAGATCGGTTGTGCCACCGCCAATATCACACACCACAGCCCCCATTTGGCGTTCGGTTTCAGAAAGCACAACCTCCGCCGAAGCCAGCGGGTTGAGGACAAACTGGGTTACCTGTACACCGGCAGCCTGAACGCACTGGCGAAGATTTTCCACGGTTGATTCAGCCGCAGTGATGATGTGCGCCTCAACCTCCATGCGGTAGCCGTGCATTCCAATCGGCGTGCGAATGCCATCCTGACCATCTACAATAAAACTGCGTTGAATGACATGGATGATCTGTCGGTTGTGAGGAATTGCAACTGCCTGGGCAGCCTCCAGCGCTCTGGCAACATCCAGTTCATCAATCACTCCGCCGGAAATTCCAACCACGCCCCGGCTGTTGACCGAAGCCACATGCGATCCCGCCAGACTGACCAGCGCCGAGGTGATTTCAAACCCTGAAGTGCGTTGAGCTTTCTCAATTGAACGCGCAATTGAAGTCGAAGCTGCCGCAAGGTCAACAATATTACCCTTTCGAATTCCTTGCGACGGCTCGATGCCCACCCCAAGAATGCGCATGGTTCGCTCGCCTTCCACGCGTGCCACCAGCGTACAAACTTTGGTTGTTCCGATATCAATTCCGACTACGATTGGTTCATCCATGGCATTCTCCGTTACTTGTAGAAGGGAGCATTAATGAACTCAACACTGACCAGTTCTTGAGGATGGATTCCCGTTTTTTCAAAGTAATCAACAATGGATTCATAGACTGTCAGTTTTTGTTCAAAATTCTCCAGATTTTTGCCGATATAGACTTCCCAACCGCGAGGATCCTGCCACCCTAGTCCATAAATAGAATTATAGACCAGGTTGGATTCAGGGGACAAGCGAAAAACGAGATCATTTATCGCTTTCAATACCAGCGTGTCCATATTTTGTCCCCATAACGCAGTTGGTGAGTCGCCGGTGGGATTTCCCTCCACCCCTTTTACAGGTTCTTTATTGGTGGATGCCAACGGGGGTGTCATATTGGATTCAATTCTCATCAACCCTTGCACTTCTCCACGGGGCGGGAGAATGACCCCTTCACTGTCCACCCAATAAACCTGATCACCCTTGTCCCACATCATCACCGGCTGGCGTTCAACCACCTGTATGATAACCTCAGCCGGTAAGCCCACCTGGATATCAATGGAAGCCAGTTCTGGAAA
>NZ_JBRCOK010000142.1:0-17775 GCF_053501535.1 Bellilinea sp.
CAATGAAACCCTTGCCCTGCAGGTAAACCGAGAAGATGAAAGCGGCCAGCAGGGTGATCAACGAAACCGTCCACCAGGTCATATCACCGGTCAGAATACCGCCTGCCACACCCGAGGACATATCCAGCGCAGCTTTACCGAGGCCGATACCGATGGTGCAGGCCACCGAACCGGTCACCACGGGGGGCAGCACTTTATCGAGGGCTTCCTTACCGCCCGAAAGGCGGATGATTAAACCAACAACGATGTTAATCACACCGGTCGCGATGAAACCGGTCTGCACAATCGAAAGCACAGCCGGGTCAGCCGGTACACCGAAGGTTGGTTTGGTGATAGCGGTCACAGCCGCAATGTAGCTGAAGGACGAACCATAATACAGGGGGATGTAATTGCCGATCGCCAGTTTTGAGGCAATCAGCGCCACCACCGTACCAAAACCGGTTACCGTCAGAACGGTGCTGACCGGAAAGCCCATCAGCAGGGCGCACAGTACCGTCGCCGGGAACATGGTAATGACGTGCTGGAAGCCCAGCAGAATCATTCGGCCAACTGGCGGAGTATCCTGCGGCAGATAACCCAGAACTGCTGGTTTTTGAACATCAGTTGCCATTGAAGTCTTCCTCCCTTGAAGAAAGATTTGGATAGAATAAATTGAAAACTGAGGGTTGGGAATTGGGTCCGGAACAACCGTCCGTGTCAGAGTTCAGAAACGTCCTCTCCTCCTTGCGGGATTTAAGCGGACATCCGAACCGCTGTCCAGATTGAGATCACACTGCGCTTCTCGATAAGCACCTCCTTTCTTGTTTTTCAGCGGCATTAACCGCTGCAACCTCGGAATAAAACAGCCAGAAGGACTAACACAGCAACCAGAGGGATGATGTACATGAGCAAGCGAACCTCTGGTATTTTAGTTAAACCCCCCGCCATGTCTTTGGCTACGGCAGCGGCAAATTCGGTTTCAGACGGGGGTTTGAAGTCAACAACCTCACTGCCGCTGGCTTTGGCAGCAAGGCGGGCTTCCAGAGCTTTGTCCAGCACTTCGAACGCCTGTCGAATCATGGTCTTGGCGACCGAATCAATCATACGCTGACCAACACTCGCCAGCGAACCGCCGATGTTCATTTCACCTTCATATTTCAAAAGGGTCGTGCCATCACCCTGATCAATAAACTGGACACGTCCAACCCCTTTTGCAAAGCCGGGGGTTCCGCGGCCGTCCACCGTCAAGGTGCAGGATTCCGGTTCAACAACATCGGAAATGACCAACTTGCCCGTAAATGACCCGGAAACCGGGCCAATTCTCACATTCATGGCGCCTTCGTATTCATTTTCGGCAACCATTTCCAGTTTTTGTGTACCCGGTAACGCACTGGCTAATACTTCGGGATCGTAAAACATTTCCCAGACTGCTTCTCGGGGACCTTTAAAAACGTGCTCGCCTTCCAGTTTCATTATAAGAATTCCTCCATCCGTGATAAAGTTGGGTTTGGATTTGGATCAATGATCCAGACGTGGCGAAGGGCGTCATGCGCCCTTCGCCTGTTGAACGTAGGTGAAAATCCGGCTCGGTGAAAGCGTATCGCGGTCAAACTCGACACCGGTATCCTGCAACGCGTTTTCAACCGCCTGGGTAAATACCGAGGGAATCGGAATCGCCCCGGCTTCTCCCACACCCTTGATGCCCAGTGGATTGAGCGGCGAGGGGGTTTCCATGTGCCCCAGCACCAGCTTCTTGGGCATATCGGTTGCCTGCGGGAAGAGGTAATCCATGAAAGAAGCCGTGACGAGCTGTCCGTTTTCATCGTAAATCAGCTCTTCGTAGAAGGCATCCCCAATACCCATTTGAATACCGCCGTGGATCTGACCGTCCACCACCATCGGGTTGACCGGCGTTCCGCAGTCGTGCACAAATGCCATTTTCTCCAAACTGACCTGCATCGTTTCCGGGTCAACTTCCAAAATCAGCCCCACTGCGCCTGCGCCGGTTGCGCCGTAGGGCGGCCCATAATAGGCAACTGCTTCCAATCCGGGTTCGGCACCCGGTTCCATCGTTCCGCGCATCGGGTTGGCGATGATGGCCAGTTCTCCGAGCGAGATGAACTTGGAGGGGATATCGGCAACACGCACCACACCATCAGCCAGTTCCAGTTCTTCTTCCGGCGCTTCCAAAATCTTGCTGGCTAATTTGAGCGCTTTCTGGCGCACCTTCTGCGCAGCCAGATGCGTGGCCGTACCGGCCACAGTAATACCGCGGCTGGCAAAGGTACCCGCACCCCAGCCAAAATAGCCGGTATCTCCGGTAATCACCTTGACATCTTTGACATCCACACCCAGCTGATCGGCAACGATTTGAGCAAAGGTGGTGTAATGCGCCTGACCTTGCGAGGTGTAACCGGTTGTCACCACAACTTTACCGTTTCCGCCCACGGTCACCCGCGCACCTTCGTAGGGGCCGACCCCCGTGCCTTCGCTGAAGCAGGCCACGCCTATGCCGACCTTTCTGCCTTCAGCGCGCAGTTTGGGCTGTACTTCGTTGACAAATTTATCGTATTCAATCAATTCGAGAGTCTTTTCAAACGCAGTGGGATAGTCGCCGCTGTCCAACACCCCTTCCACAAAGTCCTGCCCGATGATGCTGGTGTAGTACGGGTAGGCATTGGCCGGCAGCAGATTCTTGCGGCGGATTTCGACCGGGCTCATTCCCAGTTCTTTGGCAGCCGCATCCAGCATGCGTTCCATCACGAAAACACCGTACTGACGTCCTGCGCCGCGCACCGGTGTAACGATCATCTGGTTGGTAAAAACCACATAAAACTCGGTCAGGAAGTTGGGTACGCGGTAGTTGGTAACCGTGTGAGTCTGAGAATTGAGCGGCACGGTCATCATGTACGGGTTATAGGCACCAGTGTTGTGGTAGAAAAAGTCTTTCAATCCCACAATGGTACCGTCTCGTTTGACAGCGATCTCACAGTAATGAACCTGATCGCGTTCCGAGGTGGTGGCTAAAAAGTTTTCACGCCGGTCTTCAAACCACTTAATCGGCCGTTCCAGTTTCATTGCAAGATAAGTGATCAACACATCATCCGGCAGGGATGTGTTGATTTTCGGCCCAAAACCGCCGCCTGTGTTGGGGGTAATTACCCGCACCTGGCTTTCAAACAGCCCCAACCGTGCTGCAGTCTGATTGCGCAGTGCAATCACCGACTGCGTACCGCACCAGATGGTCATCTGTTTGGCTTGTTTATCCCATTGAACAATGATGCCGCGATTTTCCATCGCCGCGCCGGCGTTGCGGTTGATGAAGAACTTGCGTTTGATAATCAGATCGGCTTCTTTGACCGCCTGTTCCCACGAGCCGCGTTCCTGACGCACATGACCGGCCTCATTGGAAGGCAGGTCGTCATGCACCAGCGGTGAACCGGGCTGCAGGGCTTTTTCCAGATCAACCACCGCCTCCAGCGGTTCGTAATCCACATAAATCAAATCGCAGGCATCTTCGGCAATATAGCGCGATTCGGCAATCACAATTGCCACCGGTTCGCCAGCGTAACGCACCTTATCTTTGGCAATCGGCATGGTCGTGCGGGCAACATAGGTTGCGCCTTTGATCGCCGTGGGGGGCGGCACCTGTAAAGGACCGGGTTTCACGTAATCGCCGAAATCTTCGGCGGTGTAAACGCCAATCACTCCCGGCAGTTTACGCGCTTCGCTGACATCTATGCTCTTGATGCGCGCATGGGCGTAGTCGGAACGCTTGAAAGCAGCATGAAGCATTCCTGGAAGATTAATGTCGTCCAAAAACTGGACATTGGCAGTAATCAACTCGGGATCTTCAATACGTTTGATGGATTGATGAACAAATTTACCTGCCACGGTTGCTTCTCCTTTCATCCTTTAATGAGACGCCATCTTTTCGGCAGCCAGCTTCACCGCCTCGATGATGTTGAAATAGCCGGTACAGCGGCAGAAGTTGCCATCAATCGCCTCACGAATTTCTTCTTCAGTGGGGTTAGGGTTGTCTCCCAGATAATCCAGAATTGTCATCAAAAAGCCAGGCGTGCAAAAACCGCATTGCAGAGCATGCTTTTCAATGAAAGCTTCTTGAAGTGGGTGTAGCTTTTCCGGTGTGCCCAGCGATTCGACCGTTTGAATTTCATGCCCATCGGCCTGCACGGCGAAAATGGTGCAGGAGCGCACCGCTTCCCCATCCATGAGAATGGTGCATGCGCCGCACAGACCGTGTTCACAGCCGACGTGGGTGCCGGTCAGCCCGAGATCGTGGCGGATAAAATCGCTCAGCAGAAGACGGGGCTCAACCTCTCGCTCATACTGCCTGCCGTTCACGGTAACATTAATTTTGACTGTTTGAGCCATGTCATCCTCCTTTTTACTTTGCTCGCTCGAAGGCTTCGGTCAGACCGCGCCTCACCAGCACTTTGACCAGATGGCGGCGGTATTCTGCGGTGCCGTGAATGTCCGTGCCGGGGTCAACTTCATCTTTGGAGATTTTCTCAGCCACTTCGGCAATCGCCTCAGCCGTCGGCACATTTCCTACCAGAATCTTGCTGGCCGCCTGAGAGAGAATGGGAGTTTCGCCAACACTGAACAAAACCACCCGTGCATCCTTACAGCGTTTATTCTCATCCACCACCACCACGCTGATGACTGCCGCCTGCGCATACCCGCCCTTTTGGCGGGAAACCTGCTGGTAAGAAGCACCGCTGCCCTTGGCCATGGGCGGCAAAACCACCTCCGCCAGCATTTCTTCCGGTTCCAGCACGGTCATAAACGGACCCATGAAGAAATCCTCAGCATTGACCCAGCGCTCACCGCCTTGTTTGCGCACCAGAAAGCGTGCTTTAAGGGCTACCGATAAAGCCGGGATCTGCGCCGCCGGGTCGGCATGGGCAATTGCCCCGCCAAATGTTCCGCGATTGCGGATTTGCGGATGGGCAATGTGCTTGACCACAAATGGAACAATTGGGAAACGTTCGGCGACCAGCGGGTCTTTTTCCACCAGACTATCCCGCGTCATGGTGCCGATAGCCAGCCCGCCGTCATCGGTTGGTTTGATATAAAATAATTCTTTGACCTTATTCAGGTCAACCAGTGCAGCCGGACGCGCCATGCGGAAATTCATTGCCGGAATCAGACTCTGGCCGCCGGCAAGCACCTTTCCGTCGTACCCTAAATTTTGCAGGGTAGCCAGCGCCTCTTCAACGCTGGTTGGTGCATAGTAATCAAATGGAGCCGGTTTCATATAATCATTACCTCCTCGAGAGGGTTCCTACAAGTCCTTTAGTAAATTTAGAAAATGGGAAAACTTCCAATTGATCCACAACCATTAATCGGAGATTAATATTATGGGGGCAGCCCCCAAAAAATGCAACTTTTTGAGGGCTGCCATTTTCAACTCATCCTTCCTTGAAGGCTACAAAGCGTCCCCACATCGACTCCGCTTCCATTGCCTTCTGCACAAAGCAGCCGATGTAGTAACGCCCGCTGGGCGCATCCGCAATCTGATAGCCAAGGTTCTCGGCGTGAACGATCTTCTTGGGGAACAGGTTGAGGTGCATATCCTGATAATACTGGTCGAGCGGGAACATCTCATCCCATGATTTGCCAAAGTCGCGTTTGAGTTTTTCATTGGCTTCTTCAAAGGTCTTGGGATGCCAGATGCGCTGGATGGTGTTCATCGGGTGGTCGGCTGCCACACAGTCCACCCCAATCCACTTGATCTTCTTCTCCGCCGCCCATTGCGCAAAGTCAGCCGATGGACCGGGGTGCTTGATCATGTAGCGGAACTCATCCGAGTCCGGGCTGATCCAGCCGTATTTGTACCAGCCGGTCTTGATGATCAAAATATCGCCTTCGCGTACCTCGACCACCTTTTCAATCATCTCCGGCGAATAGACACTGGAATTGCTGACCATGCTGGAAATATCGGCAATTACGCCCGGGCCGACCCACTCCTCTAACGGTACTTCACCGATTGTGCGTCCGTTGGGGTAGAAATGCTTTTCGCCGTCCATGTGGGTTGCCAGATGGATTGAGGCATTACAGATGGAACCGTTGCGTGCCATGCCATAATGGGCGCCGCCCACCCGCTTGAAGTACTTGACCGTCAACGGCTCATAGTTCGCCCACTGGGGCGAGCGCACCGAAAACGGCACGGTCATATCAATCATTTGAGCGCGATCCATCGCCTCATAGAACTCTTTTTCTTCCATCCAGGCCGGCGGCTGATAAGCCACCACCCGCGCCCAGGCGGTTTCCACTTCCATGAAGGGAATTGGCATCACCGCAATCCACGCCCGCTGATTCTTGAGCTTGTCAATTTCGCCGACAATCGACTCAACGAATACGAGATGATTCTTGGGCAGGGTGATATGAGTCATCTCATAGTACCAGTCCTGGGGGAACATCTCATCCCACGTCTTGCCGTACTCTTTGAGCAACTTGGCTTCGGCTTTTTTGAATTCGTTTTCATGCAGCCGGCGGATGGGGGTATTCATGGGGTGTTCGGCACAACCGCAGTCCACACCGATCCACTTCAACTTCATGTCGAGTGCCCACTGGAAGAATTCCGGTGAGGGGCCGGGGTGGCGCACCAGAAATCCGAATTCTTTGGATTCAACCCCGCCCTGCGCCTTAGGATTGATTACATCCGGCTGATCCCAGGAGTAGCGGTGATAACCCGTGTTGATGATCAAAATATCGCCTTTACGGACATCGGCTTTCTTCATGATCATCTCAGGGGTGTACAGGCTGTAATCCGAAACCATATCGGAAATATCCACCACCACACCCTGACCGCACAAATCACTGAGCGGGATGTCGGAGATAGCCCGCCCGCCGGAGTGATAAGCCGTTTCACCCACCAGATGGGTACCTACCGTGTTCGACCAGTTCAAAATCTGGCCGTTTGCGCCTGCCCCGCCGCCGTAGGCGCCGGTCACACGCTTGAAGAAGTGTACTTCCAGGGCTTTATCGCCGGGGAACGGTGGCGTGAAGATGCTGCATCCCTGAGTCAGGTCATACAATTTGGCTTCCGCCATCATTTTGATAAATTTTTCGCGATCCATGTTTCCCTCCGCTTGTGATCGAATGGTTTAAATTCCGTATTTGTCGGCAAAAGCAATCAGGGCATCTTCAAAAGCCGACATCGGCATGCTCACCACGCCTGCCCCCACCTGTCCCACACCGGGGTCTTTGTGAGCCACACCCGTGTTGACGCGCGGCGGCAGCTGTTTTTCCACCACCTTGCGAATATCCACACCGGTGGGTGTGCCGCGGAAATCAAGATAGGGAATGGTATAGTATTTGTGCTCGGCCGTGGTGATTTCGTACATATCCAGGGTGGTGCGAATGGCATCCTGAGCCGTGCCGCCGATGAAGGTCACAATTGCCGGGGCGGCTGCCATGGCAAAACCGCCAATGCCGGTCGTCTCGGTAATGACGCTGTCGCCAATATCGGGGTTGGCGTCCTTTTCGGTGAAGCCTGCAAAGTACAACGCTTTGACATGCGGGGCGGGGGCAGTGAACCAGCGGTCGCCCAATCCGCTGACTTTCAAACCAAAATCGGTGCCATTGCGCGCCATGATTGAAACCACCGTGCTGCCTTCCACGCCGTGCGAAGCCATGGAGGCTGTTTTGCAGCCCGCCATGACCGGGTTGAGGATGGTCAGCGCATTTTCAGCCATGAACTTCAAGACATCAAAAGCTACATCTGAGTTTTTGGCCACTTTTGCCACATGTGCAGCCAGCTGACTGGTGAACAAAATGGAGGCTGCATCCAGCCGATTGTGCCCGTCATCCCCCATGTGTAGCGCTTTGCCAAGCAGCGATCGCAGGTCAACTCCACCGCTGGATTTGAGGGCAGCATCCACTGTCGGGCCGAGAACATTGTTCAACCAGTCCATACGCTGAATCACATCGTCGCTGTAAGCGCCCATGCGCATGACTTTGCCACGCCCCTCATTCAGACCGGAAAAGGCTTTGTTGCCAAATACCTGATCTTCTACAATATAAACCATCATCTTCGGGGAAATGACTCCCGCCATCGGCCCAACTGAAGCATAATCATGGCACGGCGCAAATTCAAATTCACCCGATGCCAGCATGGCTTCTGCTTCCTTGGCATCTTTGGCTTTGCCCTCAAACAAAAGGGCACCGATCATGTTACCCTTCATCGGGCCGGCCATGCGTTCCCATGTAACCGGTGGGCCGGCATGCAGCAGCAAATTATCCTTCATGCCCGGAATGACATCCATCGCCGGAGCCACGCCAACGACAACCGGTCTGGCTTCCATCATATTTTCAACAGCCTTCTTATTGGCCTCTTCAATATTGATCATGATCCTCCTCCAAAATTAGGTTCAACATAACTGGGTCGGGATACTTAATCGGATGAAATCTTCTTCATCCTCTCCAGAATGCTGGCAAGTCTTTCGTTACCGCCGGCCGGCGGCCGCCAGTCCACATGCACGACCGGCGTTTCCTGTGCAGTCAGGTTTACAGCAAAAGACTCCAATCCGACATTAAACGCCTTGACCGGTTTCTTTAACACTTCCAGATCCACCGGTTTTACTGCCGGACGCGCTTCTTCTGCCTTTTGATTGAGCGCCTGAATAATCTGCCCGGCATAACGCACCGCCGCTTCATTGCTGGTTTCCACCCATGCACCGCCGCGCTTTAACTGGCGGATTTGATTGCTGAGTTTTTGCGGATCATCCTCCGTTCCCGTGCATACCACCACCACTTCCAGGTAGCGGCCGGCTTTTTCGGCTTTGGCTTTGGCTTCGGCAATTGCCGGCCCCAGTTCACTGGCCGGATCAGGATGTGAGCCATAACCGATCACCACATCCAGCAAAATCACGGCCACTTCTGGATCATCCGCTTCTTCCATCAAACGGCGAATACGCAATTCGTTGTCCATCATGGGGTGCAGGCGTCCGACCGTAAATTCATCCTCACCCAGATCCACGATGGTATGTTCGACACTGACCAGCGAGTCTTTGAGTTTGTTTTCTTTGTTGATCGGCGCATTGGCATACACTTTGGGGACATATTCGGTCAGCAGGTGCTGCGCCTCGTAGGCCAGCGTGCCGCCGGAGAATAAACCACGCAGGTACTTTTGCCCGGCTGCAAAACGCTGGATGGGCAGGTCGGGTTCCGCGCCAATGTCGGGCGGGTTTTTAGCCAGTTCAACCGCCAGCGCGGCGGCATCATCCAACCCGGAAGCGAAGAACAGATTGCCCACCCTGCGGGAAATCGGCGTCCGCCCGATGAAATTGACCACCACCGGCTTGCCCGCTTTCCGCGCCACCCGCAAAACCTCATCAGCAACTTTGGGGGAAGGCGGTTTGGAAACCAGCACAATCACTTTTGTGTCTGGATCGCGGCTGAGAGCATCCAACCCCATCAAGAAGGTTACACCGCCAACCTTTTCGGAAAGGTCACGTCCGCCGGTGCCAATGCCAAAGGTCATTCCGCCGCCCAATTGATCAATCCGCGAAGCGACTTGCTGTAAGCCGGTACCGGCGGCTGCCACCACCCCAATCGGTCCACGGCGCACTTTGTTCGCAAACCCCAGGCCAATCCCGTTGATCATCGCCGTGCCGCAATCGGGTCCCATCACCAGCAACCCTTTTTGAGCAGCCTCTGCTTTTAAAGAAATTTCCTCTTCAACGGAAACATTATCGCTGAAGAGGAACACATGCTTGTTGAGGCGCAAGGCTTCGCGGGCAACGCCGGCAGCATAACGCCCGGCCACCGAAATCAGCACCCAGTTGGCATCCGGCATCATGCCTTGGGCGCCTTCCAGACTGCGCGGGCGGTAATCCTGTTGAATGCTGGATTTGCGCGCGGTGAGCAATTCATCCACCCGCATCAAGGCATCATTGACGGCGCGTTCTTCACCAGCCCGCACCACAATCACCAGATCATTTTCTTTGGCCTGTTCCACTTCCGGGGTAATCAAATTCACTCGCGCCAGTAATTCTTTATTGGTCGGCGTTCCCATAATTACGCCAGCGTCTTCCACACCCGGTAAATCAGCCAGTGAACGCTGTAATTGCATCAGAACCGCTGAGTCGTAGTAAACACCGCTGCGAACTTCGGCTTTAATCACACTCATCGTTTACTCCTTCTTGTGAGATAAATCAAAATAACCGAAGGGAAAAGATTTCCCGCCGGTTGATTTTCGAATGGTGGATAAAGGTGAAAATCCATTTTCGGCTGATGCCTGAAAAGGAATTGCCTTTCGGTATCGGATTGGGATATGCAATTGGTTCGGTTTTGTTCGGGTAAAGCGGATTGCGGCTGAAACCCGGCCGTAACAAGAATTGTTGGACAACTGACAATTTGAGTATATCACTTTAGAAAATCAGAGTCAATCCGCACAAATTCCACCAGCAAATCCATTCCTGCCGGCTTGACCCCTGCTATGACGGGTCAAGCCGGCCTCCATTAGCGATTCTTAGAGTTCAAGATTTTCCGGCACGCGCAGTACAGCGTTTGCCTTGCGCACTTCTTCCGGCACATCGAAATTCAGGTCGTTGCCGACCGCATCTACCAGATATTGCTTGAGCTGAATATTCCAGTGGTCCTGATTGACATAGAAGACCTTGGCGCCGCCAAGCTCGTGCTGATATTCCGGCCACGGTTTGGTGGGTTGCGCCATCGCCAGTCCGGCCATACGCCAGCCGTTGTAACTCTCAAAAGTGGACCACCACTCCTTAGCCTTGCAGATTTCCATGGCGTAGTAGGTCTTGGCATAGTACATTGCCCAGCCTACCCGACCGCGGCGCGAGAAAGCCATGGTGTGCAGGCTGATCGCCAGGTCTTTGTTCCAGAAACGCCCGTTGGCAAAACCGACGAACTCACCGTCAATTAAACCCAGGATGGTGAAGGCATCCTTAATGCGTTTGCGTTTGACCGCCAGAATTTCCCCATAAACACGCACGCCCACAATATCGTAAAAATCTTTCTCAACCTTCATCACCCGCTCCATGAAACCGAGCAAAGTGGGGATATCGTCCTCAGTCATAGAGCGCAGATAGAGCGTGCGGCCGTCTTTGAGCTGGAAGGTGGCTTCCGGCCAGGGCGGCAGCTGCATGGGATAACCCTGTAAAATGGCTTCCACCTCGCCAATATCAATTGTCAACGTATCCACGGAAACGGGGGTTGGGGGAGTAAGTTTCATTTGATTTGCTCCTTGTAAATTTGGGGATTAATGGAAGGTTTCCAGTCCTCCAGGCAGGGATGATGCACCCGAGAGGAATGGAAACAAAACAACCCGCACGGCTTTTAAGCCTGCTGGACGGGTCTTACAACTAAATTTTTGGGATGAAGATGGTAATACCGTATGAAACTGCAGGGTGAAGTACTTTTATTATAGTGAATTCAAAAAACCCAGTCAATAACACTTGTAATTTTAGCGGCGGATAATTGTCATACAAATTGTCGGCTATGCAGAATCTTCAAGGCCGGCCTTGTGCCAGTTGACCCTCGATGATTTCGCTCAAATAATCCAGCGCAGGCGGCCCAATGATTTTCTTGCCGTTCACCCAGAAGGCCGGGGTAACACTGAAACCATATTCACCTGCCCGCCGCATGTCGAATTCCACTTTGCGGCGCATGTGATCTTCGTCGAGGCAGCGATTAAATTTTTCCACATCCAGCCCAAGCCGAACAGCGTAATTTTTGAGAGCCTCCACCCCCAACCCTTCTTCCTGTTCAAACAGAAGATCATGATATTCCCAAAACCTCCCCTGATTGTGAGCGCACTGCCCGGCTTCTGCTGCTTTGATGGAGGCGGTGCTGCGTCTCGCATTGTCCCGCCAGACAAACCGTACCTGATCCGGGTAACGGGCCAGTAGTCCCTGCCGCACCTGCGCCTGGTGCCACAACCGGCAGGCCTCGCAGGCATAATCGCCGTATTCGATCAAAACGATTGGCGCATCGGGATTGCCCAAATATGGGTCATCCAGTAGGCGCTGCTCGGCCACCTCCGGATAATTCGGTCTGGGCAACAACCACACCAACAGCAGCAGACCGCCAATCAAAACGGCTACCGCAATCTGAGGACGGAGATTCATACCCTTATTTGGATTGGATGACATGGTAATGTTCCTTACAAATCAACTTCTTTACTGGTTGGATACTCCACCCATCCGATTTCTTACTTTATCTATTTTGGTGAAAAAAAACGAATGGACGACTATTGACAAATTGAACATCGTATATAAAATTATACCTAAGTCCAAATAATTGAACAAAAAAATAATGAAAAACGATTCGCTGGTTACTACCGCCGAACGCACACTCAAACTGGTGGAATTGTTCCTCAGCCACCCGGAAGGCCTCACCCCCCAGGAAATTTTGCCCCAGTTGGGAATTTCACGCGGGGCTTTGTTCCTCTTGCTGCGCACCCTGAAAAACGCCGGTTACCTTGAACAAAGCGAGCCCCGCGGGCGTTACCGTGCCGGTGCGCGTTTGACTGTCTGGCGCACCACCAGCAGCGAGTTCCACCAAAACCTGATGGACGCATTTTACCAGGAAGCCCGCCACCAATCCTGTCCGGAAACCCTGCTCATCACGGTCCCGGCCGCTCAGGGAGTGTTGAACCTGGCGCAGGTGGAAAGCCGTCAAACCGTGCGCAGCGCCTATCCCGTTGGCGACGTGATCAAAACCCCCAACGCTGCCGAGGATTTATTCCAATCTCCGCCGGCTGCCGCAGTCGTGCGCAACGGTTACTCTCTGAAAGGTTCAACCGAAACCATCGAACTGGCCCTGCCCGTCTGCCCGGATGGTGTTCATCCGCAGGCCGCTCTGCTGCTGAGTGCACCGGCCTTTCGCTGGAGGGAAGAAAACCTGCTGGCGGAATGGCTGGGCGAGCTGCGCGAGCTGGCCGCCCGCCTTTCCTACCGGCTTGGGGCAATCACCTATACACCCTATCAGGTACAACCGCCTAACCAGCTCACCGCTGAAGCTCAATTGACCCTGCAAGAGATCCGCCGCTTTTTACAAGGCCCCTGGACAGCAAGACTGGCCTGCCTGCGTCCTGATGGAAAACCGCACGTCATTCCGGTCTGGCAAGAGTGGGATGGCAAAGCCTTTTACCTGATTGCCTGGCAGGGTTCACTTTGGGCAGAGTACCTGCTCCACAATCCCGAAACCTCGCTCACCATTGATGAACCATGGCCGCCTTTGCGCCGCGTTTCGGCGCGCGGCAAAGCCGTGCCTCTGCCGCTTGCCAAAGATGACCCGCGCTTAAATGAATTGTTGCAACGCCTGTCCCAAAGATATTTGGGGGAAGCCAGCATGGCGCCTTCCAGCGATCAGATTCAGCAGGTCTTTCAGATTATCCCCGAGTCCTTGCGCGGCTGGAAGGGTTTACTGACCGCAACCTCACCCAAAAGCGATTCCTCTCTCCCATGAATGTTGAAATCAACGCCCTCAGCCACACCTTTTTTACCCCGCAGCCGCGCCCGGCTTTGCTCAACTTGAATTTGAGCATTCCCAGCGGCCAATTTGTTGCGGTTATCGGGCCGAGTGGTTGCGGCAAATCCACCCTGCTGCGGCTGATCGCCAGCCTGATTCAACCCACGCAGGGCAGCATCTGGCTGGATGGGAAGACACCCGCTCAGGCCAATGCCGCCCGTCAGGTAGCCTGGATGGCCCAAAGCCCGGCGCTACTCCCGTGGCTGACCGCCGAGCAGAACATCTCACTGGCGCGCAGGCTGCTGGCAACCCGTCTTAACCATCAGATGAGTGTGGAAGAAGCCTTGCGCCGGGTTGGGCTGCAGCAGGCTGCCCACGCCTACCCTTTCACCCTCTCCGGCGGTATGCAGCAGCGGCTGGCACTGGCACGATTGTTGATTCAAAATGCCGGCCTCTGGCTGATGGATGAACCCTTCGCCGCGCTGGATGAAATCACCCGCGAAAAGCTGACCCGCGAATTACTGGAATTGTGGCAGCCTGCCCAACCCACCGTCCTTTGGGTGACTCACAACATCTATGAAGCTGTGCGGCTGGCCGATCGGGTGATTGTCCTCTCGGCGGCGCCCGGGCAAATCATCGCTGATATACCCGTTGACCTGCCCCATCCGCGCGCAGAGGATAGTATTGTCTTTCAAGCCTTGCTCAAGCAGCTGCGTGCCGCTCTGAATCACAGCAGGGAGGCGGTGGTGTGAAAGTACAGCGCTTGAACGGCGGACAAACCGCCGCTCTGATTGTGCTGCTTTTCCTGATCCTGTGGGAAGGGATGGTCAAACTGCTGGCCGTACCGGTGTATTTGCTGCCTGCGCCCAGCCGCATCTTACGAACCCTGATCGAGCAGCCCGGTCTGTATGCCAACGCCAGCCTGATTACCCTTGGAGAAGCCTTTGCCGGCTTGCTGCTCGGCGTGCTGGCAGGGGTACTGATTGCCTCGCTGCTCACTTTGCTGCCGGGTTTGGAGGACGGCGTTATGACCCTGGCCATTTTGCTCAAATCTACCCCGCTGGTTGCCATCGCTCCGCTGCTGACCATCTGGCTGGGGTTCGGTGTGCTGCCTAAAATTCTCATCACCGCGCTGTTGACCTTTTTTCCCGTGCTGGTCAACGTGCTCAGCGGGCTTCAAAAAACCGATTCTCATCATCTGGAACTGTTCCACTCCTGGCACGCTTCACGCTCTGAAATCTTCCGTCACTTACGCGCGCCGGGCGCGCTGCCCTATTTATTTGCCGCCCTGAAAATCAGCGCGCCGCTTTCGTTGATCGGTGCGGTGGTCGCCGAATGGACTGGCGCATCCGGCGGATTGGGGCGGGTGATGTGGCTGGCCTACACCAACCTTAACCTGCCCTTTCTCTTTGCGGCCATTTTCATCCTCGCCGCGGCTGGCATGTCGCTCTACCGCCTGACCGCTTGGCTGGAACGGCGGATCATTTTCTGGCAATCCCAAACTGACTTGTGAGAGGTGATGATGATGAAACGCTGGCAATTTTTGCTCTTGTGGATGATTTTCTTATTGGCGCTTGCTGCCTGCGCACCACCGCTGACGGCGCAGCCCCCAACTGTTCCGCCTTTAATGTCCATGACCTTCATGGCCGGTTACAAACCTCAGGCCAACCTGCCGTTTGTGGGCGCTTATGTCGCCAAAGAAAAGGGATTCTTTCAGCGAGAGGGACTGGATGTCACCATTGAACATTCCGCCGGGCAGGGTGAGCATCTCCAACTGCTCACCGCTGGCAAAATTCAGGTAACTACACAGGATGCCGCCGTTCTCCTGCAGCGCCGCGCCGATCCGGGTCTGCCGCTGGTTTCGATTGCCCTGATTGGTCAGCGCGGACAGCAGGCCTACGCCGCCCTGGCTTCTTCCGGTATTCAAACCCCGAAAGACTGGGAAGGACGACTGGTCGGCTACAAAGGCACACCGCCGCCTGACTTGTTTGCCCTGCTCAAAGCGGCCGGCGCGGATGCCGATAAAGTTTCACTGGTGAATGTCGGTTTTGACCCGCGCATCCTCACCGAAGGCAAGGTGGATGTCTACCCTCTATTCAAGTCCAACGAGCCGTACCTGATTCGCTCGTGGGGCTATGAATTGACTCTCTGGGATGCCGCCGATTACGGCGTACCTACACTGGGGTTGACCTACGTCACAACCGAAAGCATCCTGCAAGAACAACCCGAAGTCCTGCGCCGTTTCCTCAAAGCTGCGCTGGAGGGCATTCGCTATGCCGAAGAAAACCCCGCAGAGGCGGTTGAGATCGTTCTTAAATATACCGGCCCACAGGCTGACCCACAGCACATGCGCTACATGCTGGAAACCGAACTGCGTGACGCCAAAAATCCCCTCACCGAAAAGCACGGCTACGGCTGGCAGACGCTGGAACAGTGGTCAGCCCTGACTAACATGCTGGTTGAGGCAGGGATCATCCAGCCATTGGAAGTTGAAAGGGTGTTTACAACAGAATTGCTGCCGTAAGGCAATCTCACGAAATCCTTTCTTTCAGCCGGTTTTATGGTAAACTAAGCCTCACAGGCGGAGCACACAGCCTTCAACATACTTTGTCATCAGCCTCAAAGGTGCCAGCCGACTTGTTCGGCAGGGGCAAGAGCATCTTTGAGGTCTTTTTTATGTGGAGAGGATATGCGCTGGGTACGCGATTACACGCCTCAACCTGCAGAAAACCGTTTGTATCGTTCCGCTTTACTGGTGACCATAAGCGGTAATGTCCTGCTGGCCGTGGTAAAGAGTCTTGCGGCATATTTTTCCGGGTCAGTTGCCCTTTATTCCGACGCTGCGAACTCCATCTCGGATGTATTGTATTCGGTGATGATGGTGTTGGGGCTGTATCTGGCCCAGCGCCCCCCAGATCTCTCCCACCCGCAGGGTCACAGCCGTTTCGAGCCGCTGGTGGGTACCCTCATTTCCTTTTCAATGGCATTTGCCGGTTATGAAGCTCTGCGGGCTTCTTTTGTGCGCTTTCAACAGGGCGGGCTGGCAATTGAACCCGGCCTGCCCACCGCTGTCCTGCTCTTCAGCGCCGCGGTCAAAGTGGGCATGTTCCTTTTCATCCGCAACACAGCCAAAAAGCTGACCAGTCCCACCCTCAACACGGCTGCCAAAGACAACCTCAGCGATGTACTGACCTCCTCAGCAGCCTTTGTTGGCGCATTTGGTTCCAAACTGGTACACCCCCTCACCGACCCCCTTGCCGGTTTTGCGGTGGCAATATGGATTTTCCGCGCGGCATTTCTGGCTGCCCGTGAAAACCTCAACTTTCTGACTGGCGGCGGCGCTTCCGAGGAGCTGCGCCAGCGCATCATTGAGACAGCTTCTTCCGTCCCCGGCGTGCTGCGCGTTCATCACCTGATGACCGATTACTCCGGTCCGCGCCTGATTGCCGACCTGCACGTCAACGTGGATGGGCAAACCACCCTGACCGAATCGCACCGCATCACCGACGAAATCATTGCCCGGCTGGAAGCCATGCCCGAAATTGACCGCGCTTATGTCCACCTTGAACCGGATGATTGGGAATAACCCCGGAGAGGATAACCGCCATGCGCATGTCCGAACTATTTTCACAAACCCTGCGCGAAACCCCCGCTGAGGCTCAATCCCCCGGTTACGGTTATTTGCTGCGCACCGGTTATATCCGCCAGGTAGCGGCCGGCATCTTTGCTGCGCTGCCGTTGGGTCTGCGTGTCCAGCGGAAAATCGAGCGCATTTTGCGCGAGGAGATGCAAGCCATCGGGGGACAGGAAGTCAGCCTGCCGCTGGTCTTACCCGCCGAAATCTGGAAAGAAAGCGGACGCTGGTATCGCATCGGCGCTGAACTGGCACGCTTCAAAGACCGCGCCGAACGCGATCTGGTACTGGCGATGACCCACGAAGAGTCCGTAGCGGATTTGGTACGCCGCGAAATTCGTTCTCATCGTCAGTTGCCCCGCCTGATCTATCAAATTCAAACCAAATTCCGCGACGACCCTCGCCCGCGTGCCGGTTTGATTCGGGTACGTGAATTCGTGATGAAGGATTCTTACTCGCTGGATGCAGACTGGGACGGGCTGCAAAAACAATATGATGCCCATTATGCGGCCTATTTCCGAATTTTTCAGCGTTGCGGTCTGCCGGTGATTGCGGTGGCTTCCGACAGCGGCATGATGGGCGGAAAACTTTCGCATGAATTCATGTACCTCAACCCAATCGGCGAAGATACCTTGATTCTGTGTGATTCATGCGGTTATGCTGCCAACCGTCAGGTTGCCCGCTTTACCAAACCC
>NZ_JBRCOK010000143.1:0-14567 GCF_053501535.1 Bellilinea sp.
ATCCACATCACCTCCATTCACGGCGAACGCGCCGAGCGCGGCGCCAGCGCATACAGTATGGCCAAAGCCGCCATCAATCAGTTATGCCGCGCTCTCGCGCTGGAACTGGCCGAACGCGGGATTCTGGTCAACGCCATCGCGCCGGGCTTTGTGGACACGCCGATGAGCGTGGTCAACGGCGTGAACGAGCTGGAAAGTGAATGGTTCCGGCGCAACTATGTCGAAGGGCATCACCTGCCCCTGCGCCGCGCCGCCCGGCCGGAAGAAATAGCCGGTGTGGCTTACTTTCTCGCCGGCCCGGACGCCACCTACATCACCGGTCAGGTGATTGTGGTGGACGGCGGGCTGACGGTCACATTCTAACCCTTCCCCTGCGTTTGTAAGCTGTCCATTCTCAAGACCAGCGGCCTCATTTCTGGCGCTCGGCCAGCCACTTCTTAAGCGATTCGGGGTTTTCCATGGAACGGCGACCAGCCAGCATACCACTGACGCTCAAATCCTCATCCAGTTCTGGCCAGTGAATATATTCCCCATCACCAATAATCTCAAAATGAGCGCGTTCGCTCGGAGTTCCATACCACAAACGGGGATACCACGTCAGGGGGACGCTGATGATCCGTCCATCAATCAGTTCGATGGTGAGCATGTCATCAGTCACCTTTACAGCCTGGGCGCGCGCCCTTTCTATTTCACCGACCAAAGTATTCATACCAGCGCTCCAGTAAATAGGATTGGTGTTCCTGTACAAGCTTGGCAATTTGATTAAGTTCCTGCGCCTTAAAACCACCGGATTTTTCTAGTTGAACTGGATCCAGCCAAAACTTGGCAACAAACTTTTCCCGTTGTATATGGATGTGAGGCGGTTCGCCGTAATCCAGAGAAACGAAAAAGAAACGGTAGGAACCAATCAGCAAAACAGTAGGCATAGATATAAACTGCTTCCAGATTAAATTATAGCAAAATTCACCCTGGGTGGCTGTTTTTTTCTAGGTTACCAATTTTTCTTTGTACTTATCGTTCTTCACCTGCAGTTTTGTTATTATGGGCAAAGCTCACCACAATATGTTTGATCTCACCATCCCGCCAGAAGATCTGACGGCTGGTTTCTTCATCCAGGCGGCAGCAGCTCAGCGTTCGGCAGGTTTCATCGGCATAGTGAATTTCAATCTCATCCCGTTTGCCAAACTGCACCGTAACGGGGGTCTGGCAGACAAAACAGGTCAGCGAACCGGCCGGTAGATACAGTGTTTGCTGTTCACCAAAAACATCCAGATAGGTGAAGTTTCTCGGCGCAGTAAGCAATTCACCGGCATCCAGCAGGTAGGGGTTGAACTCCAACCGCCCTTCGTTGAATTGAAGGCCGACCTCCGCCTGACGGGTGAGAATTTCCTCCTTGACCATGCCGGTCATACCGGGTTGGCGCGCTCCGTTACCTTTGGGGGTATGGGAATAAGGATCGGTTGGGAATGCGCCGTATTCGGCGGGTGATTTCTGGTATCCCAACCCGGCGCGGACATCCCTGTAAATCGAGCGCAGTGCCTCACCCACCGCCTCATTCTGAAATCTCAGGACGGTTTCCTGCACGGCCAGCAACAGTTTGGATACCATGTGCCAGTACACGCTGCCCAGCCCCTCGTAGGCAAAGAAAGTGCCCGAACGTCCGGTAAATTCAGCATGCCGGAAGACGCTTTCAAACAGATCCTGGATAGCCTGGCTTTCCGCTTCAACCAGCGCAGCATAGGCCGGCTGCCTTTTGAGCGCATCCAGCGCAGTACGCACATCTTTGACATTCCGCAGGCCGCTGGCGAAGTGAAAGGTACCGTGAATATCCTGCGTGAAGAGAGAATTATCCTGATCCCGCACCAGAATGGCCGGTAATTTCAAATGGCTGACCTGTTCGGGCAAAATGGTATTCTTCTGCAGGAAGGATGGCAGCACCCGGTCGGGATAAAGAATGTAGGTGTGCTGATCGGCGCGGTAGAGTGAACTGTTCCGTAAACTGCGCAGCAGGGCCAGCGACTCCTCCCCGCTGAGCAACCCGGAAGATAGAATCGCCACCTGCCCTTCCAGCATTTCGTATAAACGGTCAATCTGAGCGATTCCCGGCTCAAGCCGCAGCAGGTTGTAGGAATGATAGAGTGCATCCGCACGCCGGTTGGCGCGCAGGCTGTGCTCCACATACTCCTGCGCCATACTCAGGAAAGCACGCAATTCATCGGCGGTCAAATTGTCCATCCTGCCGCTCAAGCCATTGGCATAGAGATTCTGGCGGTATTGGCTGCCGGCTTCGCCGAGGGCGTCCATCATCGCGCGGCGCTGACCGTCGCTAAATGTCCCTGTCAAAAGGGGGTGGAATTGCCGCAGAATTTCGGCGATTTTTTCAAGCAAGTCGGCTACTTCACTGTGCAGGGTAAATTCAGCAGCCTCCTCTTGAATCAATTGACGGAAAAAGGCGAGGAAACGGCGCAGATAACCCAGCGTGACAACCGAAAGCCCGCGTCCCACCAGGGCGTTATTGGCATCGTTCCATTCCGGGCGCTGGGTATTCATCCAGATGCCGCCTTCAGGGACAAAATTGACCAGTTTTGCCAGCAGCAAAGTGAGCAGTTTTTCGGTCAGCGAGGCATGCACCACCCTGCCGCTGGCATCCCTCAGCAGGCGCGCGTCACTGCCGTGCTGAAGCACCTGTGCTTCGATGCGCTGGTGAAGATCGTGATCAAAGATAATGGTGTTGTACGGGTCTATTTGCAACTCGGCATAGGATTTGATGCGATAGGGAACATGGGCATAACTCAGCAGCGGTTGATTGAGCCGTTCGCGCAAGGCCCCGGGATGAAAACGCTGGCTGGCTTCCATCAATTTTTGCAAATAAATGATCTGATGATCACTCCAGTAGCCGATGTTGGCCCACGGGTTGCCCTCTTCGGGGACTTCCCAATCCAGCCCGGCGCGGGTGATGCGGTAGGGATTGTAACCATCGGCGGTCGTGGCGCACAGAAAGGTATCCAGCATACCATCAATGTACTGGGGGAAGGAATACGCCAGCGCTTCCCAGTTCTGGAAAATATCTCGCCAGTTGCCCTCGTAATCCAGCCGTTGAGAGCCGTCCGCTTTTTTGATGTTGATGGAAAAGCGATTCCACGGGCGGCTGGGGTCGCCGTGCCGGCGGCTGAAGGTCAGCGGCAAATAAGTGTTCAGCAGGCGGCGCAGATCGGGCGAGTCCAGGCTGGCGGCATGTTTGCGCAGCCCGGCAAGGTGAATTTTCTCCGGCAGGGCGGCAAAAAATTCCGCATGGGTTTTCGGCAGGTCATGCTGATGCGTGCGCACATAATCGAGCAGGTCCTCTTTCTCAATCCAGTACGAGCGGGCAAATACGCCGCCCCGCATAATGTTGAAAAGTACATTGGAAAAGTGGTGCGCGCTGGCAAGCACGTTTTCGGAAACCTGCAGGCCGTCTGCGCTGGCAACGATTTTTTGCAGGTTGAATGTGCTGTAATCAATGTCCTGTTCGATCGCCTCTTTCTGGGTATCCAGCGGAGTTTTGAGAAAATCCCGTAGGAGAGCCAGAGAAACGTGATTCTGATTTACATCGGCAACCAGATACCAGCTTGTCTCTTCGGCGGCTTCCAGATGCAGTTTTGTGTAGATGAAGTACGCCCCGCGTCTACCGCGCACTTCCTCTTCGGTTTCAACCCGGCCGCCAAAGCGAAAAGCATCCAGCTGTTGCGATGAGAGCAGTGTGCCAAGCGGTTGAAGTCCTACCTGAAAGACGCTGTTTGCCGAAAGCGACTCGCTGGGTTCGGCCAGATCGGTCAACCGAGAATTCAGGTAAAAAAGCCCCAGACCGGTTTCTTCGTCCAGTTCACTGCGCTTGTAGGCATCCAGCAGGCAGCTGAACACATTTTGAGTCGTAGCGTTGATATTTGCCGGGAGGATGTTTTGCAAACCATCCAGCAGCTCCACCTCACAAGGATTTTTCAACTGGCTGGTGTTGCGCAGCCAGGCCGTTTTGACAAAACCGAACCGGTCGCTGGTGCGCCAGGCATAGCGAAATACCAGTTCCAGCGAGTGGTTGATTTCCTCAAAAACCAACGCTGTGCCGGGATTGTTCTTGTACAGGTTGCGCTCGACATGGTACTGCCCCTGCTGACGAATGGAAAACGGCTCCCAAAGCCAGGTTTGTGCCCCTCGTGTCACCCGGATGATGGTCTTTGCGCCGGTGTTTTCGCTGTTTTCGGTGATTTTATCCTCGGTGTAATAGGGGAACAAGGCATTGTCGGCGTTGACACGTCCGGCAGTGAGACCGCCGGTCGAAGCAATAAACAACCAGTGGTCAGCGCCGCTGACGATGCTCATAAAAAAGGGCGGCATGGCATCATAATGCTGAATTTTGTAATACATTTCACCCAGCATCGTCACATATCCCCCGATAGGTTCAACCGGCGGAGGCGCAAGCAGGGTTTCTCCAAGATAGGTGGGGACATGTTTGGAAGTCAGCATGGCAGATTCTCCATCCTGCGCTCAAAGGGTGGTTATTTTGACCCAATCCACCAGAAAGCGCACGTGGTTATTTTGAATTTCCTGTACGGCAGGGGAGGGCAATCCATAATAGGGTTGATGGATGCCGTTGGTTTTATAGGGATAGGTACCACCCAGAGCAAGGTTGAGGATCAGGAATTTTTCGCTGTTAAATACCCACGGCCCGAAAAAGGTAACCATTGGGCGGGTAATTCGATATATCAACTCATCATCCACAAAGAACAACAACTTCTCTGGCGTACACTCGGCGGTGTAGATGTGCCATTCGGCAATGCTATCCGGCGGCTGAAAATACTTTTTATTGACCAGACCGGCCTCACCGGAGTAATTCGGACCGTGAGCGGCTGCACTGACCCAGTCCGGCTCGCCCACTGCCTCCATGATGTCAATTTCGCCGCAGGCCGGCCACTCCCCCCCATTGCCCAGCACCCAAAATGCCGGCCAGACCCCGCTAACCGCCGGTGTCTTCAAGCGGGCCGAAACCCGCCCATAGCGAAAAGTGAATTTGCCGCGGGTGTGCACCCGTCCGGAAACAAAATCAAAAGGCGCACCTTGCGGAGTGCTGAAACCAGGGCGGTAGTGAGCCTGCAGAACCAGTGCGCCGTTGCAGTCTGCTTCGCTATGCGAAATATAGACGGTTTCGGGCGAATCAATGTAAGCCTGCTGCTCATTGTTGTAAATTTTGCCTGTAACCTCTACATTCCAGACATCCCGATTGAGATGGGCAGCGGTGAAATCGTCAAAGAAGAGTGTTTCAGGGCTGTTTTTCATAAACTCTCACGTAATCCACCAGATATTGTGCCGGGAAAACCGTTTGAGGGCTGACCATGCCGCCCAGGGTGCCGCCAACCGCCAGGTTGATGATGAAGAAAAACGGCTGATCGAATACCCACGGGCGGCTGCCCACATCTTCCCGTGTAACGGTGTGGTAGGCTTCACCATCGTAAAACCAGGTAATTTGATTTTTATCCCACTCGATGGCAAAGGTGTGGAAGTCATCGGCAATGTTGTAGGTTTGACGATTCCATTTGCTGATGCCCAACGCACCGGAATACCCGGGGCCGTGCAGCGTCCCCAAAATGAGGTCGGGTTCTTTGCCAAGATATTCCATGATGTCAATTTCACCGCAATCCGGCCAGCCCACCTGTTTAAAATTCGAACCCAGCATCCAGAAAGCCGGCCAAAAACCCTTGCCTTCCGGCACTTTCAGACGGGCTTCCAGCCGCCCGTACTGAAATTCACGCAAACCTTCGCTTTTCAGACGGGCTGAGGTGTAATAAGAACCGCCGTACTTTTCCTGACGCGCCTCAATTACCAGAAAGCCGTTCTCGAGGCGGGCATTTTCCGGGCGGTCGGTGTAGTACTGCATTTCACCATTGCCCCAGCCGTGCCCGCCAATATCGTAGGTCCAGTTGGTGCGGTCAATCTGCTCGCCGTCAAACTCATCATGCCAGGTCAGCGTCCAGCCTTCCAGGGTCGGAATGGGTGTGGGAGCCGGAGTGGGGGGTGCGGCTGGCGCGCAGCCGGTGCTGCTCACCACCAGCAACAGGCAAAGCAGTGCGGTGAAAATAGAATGGGTGCGATTCATGACCATTTCCTCTACAGGTTTATCCCTTGACCGAACCGGCTGTCAAACCGGAGACAATATAACGCTGCAGGAACAGGAACAAAACCAGCATGGGCAGAGTCAGTAGTAATACCGCAGCAGCGAGGGTTGGCCAGTTGCTGCCATACACACCCTGGAAGACGATCAAACCGCGGGTGATGGGGTAGTACTGCTTGCTGGTCAGGTAAATGGTTGGGGCAATCAGTTCATTCCAGATGCCAATGGCGTGCAGAACGATTACGGTGGCAATGGCCGGGCGGATGAGCGGCAATACAATTGACCAGACAAAGCGGGCATAGCCGCAGCCGTCAATCGCGGCAGCCTCATCCAGCTCTTTTGGAATGGTTTTGATGTAATTGACGAGGATCACAATCCCAATTGGATTGACCAGGAACAACATGATGTAACCAATCGGGTTGTTATACAGCCCCAAATTCAGAATCAGCTGGAATTGCGGGATGAGCGCGGGAGGCAGAAAGAGGGCAATGACAAACAACGTCAAAATGACACCCGAGTATTTGACATAGCCGCGCGCAATTGGAAAAGCCACAAAAACGGCAGTGAGTATGTAAATGGTGGTCGCCGAAACGGTGTAAATAATCGAATTCAGCAGATATTGGGGAAAATTGGCTTTTACCCACGCTTCGCGGAAGTTTTCAAAATGCAGTTCGGTTGCCAGCGATGTGGCGTCCTTCATGAAAGAGGGCATCGTTTTCAGGGAGGTATTCACCAGCATCAGGATTGGCCCAATATAAAGCAAAGCAAAGAAAATCATCACCAGATAGGAACCAATCACATCCCAACGAATTCTTCGGGAGACAAATTTTCCGGCTGTTTGAGCGCTCATCCTAATATCCTCTTTTCTCTGCGCTGCAGAAAAGTTTGAAGCGTCAGACCAATGACCAGCACCAGCAGGAACAAGACAATGGAAGCCGCGGCAGCATAGCCCTGCCGGAAACTGGTGGTAACACTGCCCGAGGTTTGACCAAAGCCGGTAGCGTAGATGAGATAACCGAGCACCTGCGTGCCGTTGCGATACCCCACCAGAACAAGGAACAGCTGCCAGGCCTGCAAACTGCCAATCGCATTCAGCAACAGATTGGTATTTACACTGGGGGTGAGCAGCGGCCAGGTCACGTTTTTAAAAACCTGCCAGGTGTTTGCCCCGTCAATCCGTGCCGCTTCATACAATTCACTGGGGATGGTTTGCAAACCGGCGATGAAAATCATCATGGTGATGCCCAGATTCGCCCAAATTTGCACAAAGATGACCCATGCAAACGCTTCGGTAGGCTGACCGCCCAAAAACTCCGAGCGCATGCCGAACAATGCCAGAAATTTCGCCACAGGGCCGCCCAGCGGGTAGAGAAACAGCGACCACATCAGACCCTGAATGACCACCCCAAGGATGACCGGCATAAAGTAAATGGTGCGGAAGATGTTGGTAAATTTGAGCTTTTGATTGACAATCAAAGCCACAATCAATCCCAGCGTGAACTGGACGGTGGTGACCACGAAACTGAATATCAGGGTTCGTTTGAGCGCATCCAGATTATCCAGCGAGGCGCGTCCCATGAACAAAAATTCGCGGTAGTTATCCAACCCAATCCAGCGGATCGGCGCGCCTTTGATACCGGTGGCATCAGTGAAGGAAAAAAATCCGGTTGCGATGGAAGGGCCGAGCGATATCAGAAAGTAGAAGAATAATCCGGGTAAAAGCAGAAGATACGGTGTCAACTTCGACCAGCCGCGGCCAAAATGGTAAGACATGCGATCACCCATTCCTTTCTGTGAAAGGAGCTGGGCTTCCCGCCGGAGCAGGAAGCCCAGCCTTCTTGGTAAAGTTTTACTTCACGGCATCCAGTCCGGCTTGCAGGTCTTCCTGAACCTTATTGGCCAGTTCTACGGGGTCATCGAAGGTGCCAAACGGTTTGAAGTACGAAGCCCATGGATTGGCATACTGACCGGCGCCCTTGGGGGCAACCCAGTACTGTTCGTAACCAACCCGGAAGTTAGCGAGGTAAGGAGCAATTTCGGCGCCAATTTTGGTGTTGAGTTTGGCAGTCGGCTGGGTGGGGATGAAACCAACTGCATCCACAAATGCCTGGTAATTGGCGGGTTCAGAAAACTCTTTCAGGTACAGCAGGGCGGCTTCTTTGTTGGGGGTGTTATTGGCAATTGCCCAACCCTGATCGTATTTGCCGAACCAGTACTTGTTGTCTTCGGGGTTGTCGGAACCGGGGAAGGGGATGTAGCCCCAATCGAAATCGGGCTGAGCGGCTTCGATGGCAGGAGCATACCAGCTGCCGCCGGGGAACATGGCCACCGCGCCGGAGGCAAAGCGGCCGGGCGCAGCATCGCCGGCAATACCGCTAGCGCCTTCTTCCATCATGTCACGGGCGTAGATCTGCATCTTGCGCCACATTTCCAGCGATTTTTCGTCGTTCCACTTGATCTTACCGGTCCACAATCCTTCGACCAGCGCTTCCTGATCGGGGTAAATTGACCCAATCAAGCCATAGGCACCGACGAAGATCGGCCAGCCGTCTTTACCACCGGCGGTCATGCAGGGAATACCGGCGCCCTTGAAGGTTTCACATGCGGCGACCAGTTCCGGCCAGGTGGTGGGAACTTTGACATTGTATTGTTCGAAGAGGGCCTTGTTGTAGTAAATGCCGCTGTAAATCACACGTCCCAGGTTGACAGCATAGACTTTGCCGTTGTAGGAACCGGCATCGTTAATGGTGGGGGTATCGTAGTACTGGAGGAAATCCTGACCGGTCAGGTCCATCAGCAGACCGGCTTCGATCAGCTGCTGCCAGTTGGGCGGGTCCACCTGCTTCATGTACGGCTGGGCGCCGTTGGCAAAACCAAAAATATCCAGCACATCAATGTCATTTGCCGAAAGGCGGGTTTGTGAAACGGTGCTGAGGTCATTGGCGTTGACCACGGACATATCCACTGTGATGTTGGGGTAGCGGTCCTGGAATTGTTTATTGAACGCTTCCATGAATTCCACCATCGGCGGGTTTTGGTGAACCAGCACGCGCAAAGTAACCTTTTTGGCGGGTTGTTCGCCGGCAGCCGTGGGGCTTTGTGGCTGCGAACTATCCGCGGTGGGAGTAGCCGGTGTGCCACAGGCAGCCAGAATGGTAGCAAAAATCACCATCAGGCTTATCAACAGAAACACTTTTTTGGACATCGTCTCTTTCTCCTTTTTAGGAATTTTGAATATGAGGTGGGGATTGATAGGGTAACGGACATCACCTTTCTCCATTGTAGGAAAACCGATTGCCTCCGGCATGGAGAAAAGCGTGATTCGGTTGGATAAAACATAGAAACGAGAGGGGGAAGTTGAGGGGTCGGCTGGCGCTCTGCGGTATCGGCTATCGCCCAACCGGAATTATTCAGGCACGCCGGTAGGCTTCCGGTGAGAGGCCGGTTTCGCGGTGAAAGACTCGGCTGAAATAACCGCTGTCTCCAAAGCCAACCTGCATTGCAATCTCGGTCACACTCAGGCTGCTCTCCTTCAGCAGCTTTTTTGCCTGATGAATTCGGTAACGCTGCAAATATTTGATGGGCGTAGTGCCTAATTCCTGCCGAAAGCAGAAGGTCAGGTAATCTTCGGCGATGTTGATGTGTTGGGCAATATCACTGCGGGTGATGGGTTCGGCATAGTTTTCATGAATGAACAACATGGCCTGCCGCACCAGCCGTTGCGCATCCAGACTCAGGCGGCGTTTGCGTTCCAGGGCGGCGCCTATGTGGGCAATAGTTTCATCGGTTGCAAACAACCCTTTTTGCAATACCACCGAAACACCTTCGTTCAGGCGCGCCAGATCATCTTCGGTCAAATCTTTACCGGTAATCACAATCACCGGTATGTTGTGCGCCCAGCGCGCTTCGCGCATGGCCTGCAACACGGCAAAGCCGTCCAATTCGGGCATTTGCAGATCCAGCAGTACCAGATCCACTTTTTCCCTCAGGAGGATATTGAGCGCTTCGCGTCCATTCTGCGCTACCAGCACCCGGTTGGTAGGCGAATGCAGCCGAATCATGCGGGTGTGCATTTCCAGCGCCGCCACATCGTCATCTACCACCAGAAAGGTGCGCACAGCCTGCGGGGGCAAATCCGAAAGCGCCACATGCTGATCTATGGCGCGTACCAGCATTTCCGGTTCAATGGGTTTGGTCAGGTAATCCAGATTGAGCAGCGCCTCACCCTGCGGCGAGGTGTTGTAAAACATCACCGGTATTTCCTGCGCCGAAGGCAGACTTTTGATCATCTTCATCGCCCGCCAGGCCATTCCCGATTCGTCTTTGATGTCCAGCACAATGGCATCCGGCGGGTTGAGCACCAGTTGCGCCTGCCACCCGCTGGTCTGCTCAAGCGGGAACTGAATCAGGCGCACCCCCTGCTGCTGCAGCCGGTCCGCCAGACGCTGACGGTCTTCCGGCACCTCAAAGAGCAGTAAAATGGTCTTTTCAGCCCCAATGGTTTGGGGCGCCGGCAGCATCTGTTCTTCCGGTGGGGGAATTTCCGGCAATTTGACCTGAAAGGTGGTGCCCTCGCCGGTAACTCCGCTGGAAATCACTTCAATCTTCCCGCCGTGCATTTCCACCAGCGTTTTACAAATAGAAAGCCCCAGCCCCAGGCCGGGATACCCGCCCACCACACTGCGCTCAGAACGGTAGAAAGCTTCGAAGATTTTTGTCTGTTCCTCCGGCCGTATGCCAATGCCGGTATCGCGCACTTTCAGGATGATCTGCCCACCCTGAGATAAAAGCGACAGGTTCACGGTTCCTCCCGGCGGCGTGAACTTGATGGCATTGTTGACCAGATTGAGCGCCACCTGCCGCAGGCGGATTCGGTCGCCCCATACCCACGGGCCGGATTCGGGCAGGTCAGCCTGCCAGGACACCCCCTTATCCTGAGCCAGTTGCCTTCCGCTTTCGGCGACCACGCGCAAGGTTTCCCCCAGATTTACCGCCTCGTACTGCAAGCGCAGCTGACCGGCCCCGCTGGAAGCCAGATCAATCACATCCCCGATCAAACCGCCCAGATACTGGGCATAGGCGTGAACCCGCTCAATATCGCGGCGGATGGTTTCGGGCAGCATGGCGGTTTGCTCTTCGCTTTCTTCCAGAATCAAACCGCTCAGCCCCACAATCAGGTTCAGCGGCGCGCGCAGTTCATGGCTGATGGTGGAAAGAAAGCGGCTTTTCAGCCGGTTGGCTTCCTCGGCTGCCCGCCGCGCTTCGGTAGCCTGACGGTAAAGGCGGGCAGTATTCAGCGCTCCACTCAACTGCTGCACAATCGCACCGTACAGATTGAGATGGGCGGTATCAAACACCATGATGCCAATTTGCCCGGTTGGATCGGTTAGCGGGATCAGGGTCAGTTGAAACGGGCGGTTTTCAGGAAACAACCCTTCCGGCGGAAAATCCTGACTGCGAAAACGGCGTAGCGCTGCCTGCGGGTTGAGGGCATCGCGCAGATTGCTCCAGGCAAAGGGATCATCGCCCTCCGCCTCAAAGGTGCTCACCAGCGCCAGCTGGATACCCAGATCGGGCAGGTAGCGGGCGAGCACATCATAGATTTGTTTCTCATCCAGGGCGGTATGCAGGCGGGCAGTGAGCAGGCTTAACCGGCTGGATGTCCAGCGCTCATTGAGCACATACAGGCGGTATTGTTGCTGCATCTGGTCGCTGACAGATACCCGCGCTTCATCCAAAAGCAGCTGACCCAAGGATGGATCGCTGCGTTCTTTCAGGCTTTGCCCAAGCAGGGTGATGGCATCCTGCCAGATGTGAGCGCCATCCTGACTTTTTACGGTTCGCTGCAAAACCTCTTTCAATGCCGTTCGAAAAGCCAGCGGATCGCCGCTTTCAAGACTGGTTTCAAAGGCCTCGCTCAAATTGCGGCACAGCGCCAGGGTTTCTTCTTCGGACAGATCGAAGACCTGTTTTTGAATTTGTTCGGCAATTTGCCAAAACAGGGGTTGCGCCGCATTGAGTGAAACCTGCCCGGCTGTGGTTTTTCCGCAGCCGCAGGACTGTCGAATGACCAGATGTGCATCCGCCTCAATTGAATCCGGCAAAGGCACGCCCAGGCTCAGGTGCTGCCACATCTGCTCCATGGCCTGATAGCCCATGTTGAACAGCGGCACGTGCACGCTGGTCAGCGCGGGCTGCTGCACCGCTCCTTCCAGCCGGTTGTCAAAGCCAATCACGGCCACATCTTCGGGGATGCGCAGGCCGGCCTGTTTCAGGGCATCCATCGCACCGATGGCCGACTCATCGTTGCTGGCGATCAGCGCGTCAAAGTCAACCCGGCTGGCTAAAATTTGCTGTGCGGCGGCAAACCCGCCGTCATACACATGCCGGCCGTAGACAATCAGCCGCTCGTCCTGCGCCAGATCGAATTGGGCGCAGGCATCCCGAAAGGTTTGTAACCGCCGGCCCGAATCGCCCCGTAAATCGTCCGGCGAACCGGCCACAAAGGCAATTCGCCGGCGTCCGTGCCCTACCAGATGCTGTACAGCCGCCATGATTCCGGCGGTGTTATTGGCCATGATAGTAGGGCCGGGTTCTCCGGAACCGATGAACAACACCGGCAAACCGGCAGCCCGCAGCTGCTGGATGTATTCGGCGCGTTCGGGAGAATGGAGGGGGGCCGCCACAATCAGACCGTGGGTATTCCACGGGCCGACGGGCACAAAATCCTGATCGTTGGCGGCAACCGGCCAGGCCGGGCGGTAGGGATCGCTGGGGCTGGCCGAAGGGCCAATCCCGCAGGCCAGCAGTAAATTGCAATTCAATTTCTGCGCGGCGCGGCTCATCCCGCGGTAGATGGGCAGCAGGTAGCTCAGGTTGGTGGCGGTACGGTAAAATTGCCAGCCGGCCAAAACGCCGATGGTCGGGCGGGTGGCTGCCGGGTTACGCATTCCAACTTGCATGGCATGCCCTGCTTGAGCGGTCATCATGATTGGCCCTCAATAAAAGAATAGCATAGAATATCGAGCGGCGCAACCAACCCAACAAAGCGGGACAGCCCCATTTGCATGGAGCTGTCCTTTCTCTCCGTTCACTTATGCCATCAACGTTACCGCCTCACCAGCGGAAGGTAAACCTTAAGAAGATTTGTCTGCGTTAAGTGCCAGTCCGAATCCCTGTCTTTCAAGAATATGTGCAATGGATTACTGGAATTGGGATAATCACTTGGTACCGTCAAGTGGTTGTAATCCAGGTTCAGCCATATCAAATCGATCAAATTGGTGAAACTGTCCGGTATGTCCCCGCTTAATTGGTTCTTATGTAAAAACAAGGATTTTAAATTGACTAGATAGCCTATCTCGACGGGAATACTCCCACTTAGTTGGTTATTCGAAAGTATTAACTCGAACAACCATCTTAAGTTGACCAACTGTGCCGGGATGCTCCCGCTCAGTTGATTGTTGTTTAGCCACAACCTCTGCAAATTGGTCAAACTGCCCAACTCTTTCGGTATGTTTCCGGTGAGTTGATTGCTGGAAAGATACAATACCTCCAAATTCCTCAAGCTGCCCAGCTCACGTGGAATGTTTCCGCTCAGTTGGTTGTTGGAAAGATTTAATCCGAATAAATTGCTCAAATTGCCCAGTTCAGGCGGAATGTTTCCGCTCAGTTGATTTTCAATAAGTTCCAATGTCTCCAAATTTCTCAAGTTACCTAACTCAGACGGAATGCTTCCGCTCAGATGGTTGCTGGAAAGGTCTAAATACACCAAATTGCTCAGGTTGCCCAACTGCTTAGGAAGCATACCGTTCAAATTATTTTCTCTCAGATTAATCCGCGTCACGTGCATATTTTCCACAGTGATGCCGTACCAGTCATCCACCGTGTTTGTCTTCAGCCAGTTGGTTCGGTTCGTCCAACCCGCCCCGTTGGTGTTGTAATACAGTGCCACCAGCGCCTCACACTCCACCACCGGTACATCTCTCACCGTGTAGCAGCTAAAACTTTGTGCACTGACCACATCTACTTCCGCCAAGCCAAATGCCATCCCCACAATAATCAATACCTTAATAAGAAACTTCATTGAATCTTCTCCCATGGTTTTTTTCTCTATTAATCCACCCCAATTCTTGTTGAATCTTCACAAATCCTCCCTCTTTATCGAAGGATAAAATAACCGATGTAACTATTACAGAAATATAAACAACGAAATCAATTATATCAAATTTTTAATTTACAATTATTATACCATAAGAATACCATCACAACCCTCACTCCCCCTTCACCACCAGCGGGATGCCCGCCACCAGCAGCAGGACGCGGTCGGCTTGCGCCGCCAGGCGCTGGTTGAGCCAGCCCAGCCCGTCGCGAAACAGACGCCCCAGCGGGTAGGGCGGCACCAGCCCCATGCCCACCTCGTTGGAAA
>NZ_JBRCOK010000144.1:0-66463 GCF_053501535.1 Bellilinea sp.
TCCACAAGTCGGTGGGCGATACTCGGCATTGACCCCCTTCGGTTTATTTCCGGCTGCTTTGCTGGGCATGAACCTTGAAACCTTACTCCAACGCGCCGAGCGGATGATGACCCAGTGTTTACCCAACACGCCTGCCGCCCGCAACCCCGGTCTGGTGCTGGGTACACTGCTGGGTGAAGCCGCCCTTGAGGGCAGAGATAAATTGACCATTTTAGCCGAGCCGCCTTTTGAATCCTTTGGCTCATGGCTGGAACAATTAATCGCTGAATCAACCGGAAAGGAAGGGCGTGGGATTATACCGATAGACCTCGAACCGCCTGTTTCGGTTGACCGTTACGGCGACGACCGTCTGTTCGTTTGCTTCCGTTCCAGTGGCAGTTTGGATGAAAGGGTAACAGCCTTGCGTCAGGCCGGCCAGCCCGTGCTGGTATTTGACTTGAAGGATGTCTATGAATTAGGGGCAGAATTCTACCGTTGGGAAATGGCAATCGCCGTAGCCAGCGCTGTATTAGGGATCAATGGTTTTGACCAGCCGGATGTTCAGGATAATAAAGACCGCACGGCTCAAAAAATCGCTGAATACCGCCGCATCGGAGTCCTGGATGAAGGTCAGCCGCTTTGGGAAAGCAACCAGTGCAAAATTTTTGGCAAAGTACTGGAAGATATGTCCAACGCTTCCCATCCGCGCGAGATCATCCAGCTCTTTCTGAACCAGGCGCGCAAAGACGATTACATTGCGATCAATGCTTACCTGCCCCGCAACCCTGAAACCACCCAGGCACTCCAGCAGCTTCGACGCAGCATTCTTGAAAAAACAGGGTGTGCCACCACGTTGGGCTTTGGACCGCGCTTTCTGCACTCCACTGGCCAACTGCACAAAGGCGGTCCAGACCGCGCCCTGTTCTTACAAATCACGCGTGAAATCAGCGAGGATGTGGTTATCCCCGGACAGGGTATCACCTTCGGTATTATGGAGCGCGCTCAGGCGCTGGGTGATCTGGAAGCGCTGCTCGCACGACAACGCCGCGTTATCCGGTTGCACCTTACCACTGGACAGGTTCAGGATTTAATTTGATTTTTTTCGCCTGATTTGAAGCAGCACCATCAAAATCAACAGCGCTGCTGGCAGCCATGGACGTTCCAGAATCCATAAGGCGGCTGCCAGCAGTCGCCTCACCTGTTGAACAAGAACATACTTTCTTCGCTCAACCTGAACCGATTGCTGCCAGTCAAACTGAATCAGTTTCTCTAAATAACCCTGCTGTACACAACCTTCCAGGCTGAAGATTGCCACCTCCGGCTTTAATAGACCCGCAATCAATAAATCCCGGCTGAATTCCTGCCAGTCCAGCGGACGGGTATCTGCAACTCCTTCCAAATCCACACCACCGCCAGTGCTGCCAATTGCAATATTTTGAGCATCTTTGCCGTAACTGAGCAGCAGTGCATCTCCCCATGGTCGGCTGAAGCTGGAATACAGCATGAGAACCTCACGGTCAACCTCTAAATCCAGAACCCCCAGCCAGCGCTGTAAAACGAATGAGCGGCTTCTGCGCTCTTCCAGTATCAGCGGCAGCTGATAAGCCTCCACCTCATAACCATCGTTGTGAATCTGCTCAACCAGCTGGCGGTAGAGCAATCGGGCACTGGCAAATCGTTTTTTGCGATGACTCGCCGTAGAGAAAATAAACCGCAAAGCCGGCATTACCCCCTCTTTCAATGCGGTGATCAATCGAAAATCCGGTTCGATATCCAGCCCAATACGGAGCCATTTCAAGTGTTCATTTTGACTCCAGGCCTGAAAATCCTGGTAGCGCTGTACCGCCAGGGGAGCATTATCCAGATTGAACCAGTAACCCTCTTCCTCCGGGAGCAGCAGCCACGCCGTTACCGGTATGCCAGCCTCATTGAGCCGCCGCACAACCGCTGCCCTCTCAGTCGAAAAATCCCGAATGGCGAGCGCAACGCCGGCGTCCAATTTCTGCAAGGTAGCAATAACCTGCCCTGATTCAAAAAGGACTTCAAGTTGAGCTGCTTCCAGTTCACAAAAGAAGGTCATGTGTGGAGGCATACGGCATTGCTCCTGATCATCATCCTTCGGTTCGTAATTTCGCCAGTGCAATGGCGCCCATAACCCCAGCCCGGTTACCCAATGCAGGGGGAACAATATATTCATCAATGTTTTCCAGGATTTGCGAAGCGAAGATATAACGATTGAGGTATTGCTGAACTTTAAGCCGAATCATGGGGAAAAGGTGAGTTTGCTGCATTACCCCTCCTCCCAGAATAATCCGTTGAGGGGAAACGACACAGATGAAATCATTCAGCGCCAAAGCAATGTACTCGGCTTCCAATTCCCAAACCGGGTGATAAGGCGGGACACCTTCAGCCGGCTTTCCCAGCCGGGCTTGCAAAGCCGGTCCGCTGGCTAATCCCTCAAAACAATCACCGTGGAAAGGACAAATCCCCACAAATGGATCTGCCTTTTGATCATGCAGCAAACGAATATGCCCCATCTCGGGGTGAACCAAACCATGATACGGCTGTCCATTGATGATTAAGCCACCGCCAATTCCGGTGCCAATCGTAATGTAGATGTAGTCCTTCAACCCTTTGGCTGCCCCCCATGTACCTTCTCCGAGGGCTGCAGCGTTGACATCCGTATCGAGAAACACAGGCACTCCTGTGGCGTCTTGCAGGGTTTGAAGGACGGGTGCAAAAGACCAGCCCGGTTTTGGGGTAGTTGTGATTTTCCCAAAATTCGGAGAAGCAGGGTTGAGATCAAGAGGCCCAAACGAGCCGACTCCGATTCCCGCCAGCCGGGCGTTATTTTTGACCATGTACTGGCGGAAGAAGTCAACTGTTTTCGCCAGAGTTTCTTTCGGTTCAGTCGTCGGAAAACGCACTTCTGCGCGGATATCCTCTGGCGATGTTCCGATTGCACAAACAAACTTAGTTCCACCGGCTTCAACACCACCATAGAGTTCCATGACTGACCTCCTGTTGATAATTTTTTATTTTCTCTGGGTATTTTAATAATATCACAAACCACCCCTCATTTTTAATGTGGAAATCGAATGAACGGGGTATAATCCAGCCAGGATTTTCCAGACATCTCCAATCATTCTTCAAGGTTTGAGAAAATCCGCTCCGTATGGATTAATTCGTTTTTTTGTTGATATGACCTGAGAATTTAGCGAAAAAGAGGTTTGTCATCATGGATATTTTTGAAAAATGTCGAGAATTTACTGCGGCCAAAGAAGCCATTGCACAGGGTATCTATCCTTATTTTATTCCCCTGGATGAAAATGAAGGCACAGAAGTCATTTTTCACGGACACCGCCTGATCATGTGCGGTTCAAACAACTATCTCGGTCTCACCACAGACCCGCGGGTCAAGCAAGCCGCGTGCGATGCGCTGGAACGTTACGGTACCAGCTGCACAGGTTCCCGCTTCCTGAATGGCACCCTGGCACTCCATGAGCAATTGGAGCACGAACTGGCTGAGTGGGTGGGCAAAGAAGCGGCGCTGGTCTTTTCAACCGGTATGCAGGCAAACCTTGGTGCCGTCAGCGCCCTGGTTGGGCGCGGAGATTATATCATCCTGGACAAAGATGACCATGCCAGTATTGTGGATGGAGCTCGTCTCGGTTACGGGAAAATTGAACGTTTCCGCCACAATGACATGGAACATCTTGAAAGAGTGCTGCAGTCGTTGCCGGAAAATGCCGGCAAGTTGATTGTCGTAGATGGATTGTTCAGCATGGAGGGTGATCTCGCACCCTTACCTGAGCTGATTCCGGTTGCTAAAAAATACGGCGCTCGTCTGATGGTGGATGATGCACATTCCATGGGCGTCTTAGGTGGAGGACGCGGCACGGCTGCCCACTTTGGCGTAACCGAGGATGTGGATTTGATTATGTCCACTTTCAGCAAATCTTTCGCATCGCTGGGCGGTTTCGTTGCCGGTGATGAGGATGTAATCCATTACATTAAGCACCACGCCCGATCCTTGATTTTCAGCGCCAGTATCCCCGCTTCCAATGCTGTGGCAGCCCTGACCGCCCTCAAAATCATGCGCGAAGAGCCCGAACGTATCGCTCGCGTCAATGAAATTGGAGCCAGAATGCGCAAAGCCTACACGGAACTGGGATTTAATATTGGCAATTCCGTTACGCCAATCGTCCCTATAATTATCGGGGATGATGAAAAGACTTTCCTGACCTGGAAATTGCTCTTTGAAAATGGTGTTTTCGTCAATCCGGTCATCAGTCCGGCAGTTGCACCCGGTCATCAATTGCTGCGCACCAGCTACATGGCCACCCATACTGATGAACAATTGGATCGGGTTGTGGGAATATTTGAAAAAGTTGGTAAGATGGTCGGTCTGATTTAGTCCTATTCAGCAATCTAAAGGTCAGGCGCAGCGGAGAAAAATCACCTGCGCCTGATTTATTTAACCATGAATAAAATCCCAATGGTATTCGGCCCACAATGACTGGAAATGGTAGCACCCGCAGTCGTGACCAGAATTTCCTCCACTGCCCCGGTCTTGCGGATTTCTTCCACCAGATATGCAGCGTCCTCATCACAACCTGTATGAGTTACAAAAACACGGGTCGGATCAACATTCGGTAAATGGGATTTGAAATCCTCCAGCATAGAATTCAAACCTTTCATTCGCCCCCCGCGGATTTTCTCTTTGACACCCAATGTCCCATCACTGCGGACTTCGATGATGGGTCGAATTTTCAAAACCGAACCAACAATTGCCTGCAGGGCAGTACAGCGCCCTCCTTTGTAGAGATATTCCATCGTGTCAATGATGAAAGAAGTGCGTACCTTTGGCACCCAGCGCTGGATTTCTTCGGTGATTTCTGGTGCGCTCCAGCCCGCATCGCGTAAATCGGCTGCTTTCAGCACCAGCAAACCAATTCCTGTCGAGAGATTCAGAGAGTCGATGATGTAAACCTTCTTTTCTTTATCCAACAACTCTAATGCCAGAATACTGTTTGGCACTGTTGCGGAAAGTTTAGAAGAAATGCCAATATAAATCGTTTCGCCGGGAGTTTTGAAAAATTCAGCAAATTCGGCAATCGAAGGGGCAGCTGTCTTGGGAAGATTACCGCTTTCTTCCACAAGTTTGAATAATTGCTGGGGGGTTACCTCCCCGTCCTTAAGGTTTTGATTATTGATGAAAACCTGGAGAGGAAGAACCCGTATGTTTCGGTTTTGAATTATTTCACGAGAAAGGTCAGAGCAAGAGTCCGTTGTTAAATCAATCATCATGTACACCTTTTTTACAAGGATAAAATTCACCAAAAGAGAGCTTCCCTATTATAATGACCCTTCAGAGGTTTGGCTATGGCAAATCTATTTATACTGGATATTGATGGAGTTCTGGTTAAACCCGGTGGGTATCGCACCGCGCTTCACCGCACAATTGCACACTTCCTGGAGCAACTCGGATTACCCGATTCCTTCAACTTGACCGAAGAAGAAATTGGTACGTTTGAGGCAAATGGAATTACCAGCGAATGGGACATGATTCCTCTGACCTTTGCCATCCTCTTTGATAAAGCCCTTTCTAATGCAAAAATTCATTTACCTTCCTTGAAGCAAGCGATTGAATGGTTTAGAAAAACACATCCCCTGGTTGAGCGTCCCTCCTATGTTGAGAATATCGCGGAATGGCTGGGGATGGCTATACCAAGTTTGCCACTGGCCGATGCTCTGTTTTCCCGTCTTCAACAAAATCCCGACAACCATCCCTTTCGAAATCTGGCGGGACAGCCATTTACCGTTGAAGTTCTTGGCAATACCCGTGATTTTTCTGCCAATCCCTTTAGCAGGCTGTTTCAAAATCAGGTCTTGGGAAAAGCCCTTTTTGCTCAGTATTACCCGAATTTACCGGTAGTACAGGTCGAATCCACATTGGAAAGATATGACGAACCCAATCTTGAGCCAACACTTCAACAGGAGTTGAGAGAACAGATAAAAAATGGACAAATACGCGCCGCGGCAATGACATTGCGGCCTAACTGGGTTGAAAACATCTCCATCAATGGAAATTCCTGCCGGGCTGGTTTTTCACCTGAAGCCGAAATTGCATTAAACCTCTCCGGATTGGAAGGTATTCCACTGGCCGGTTATGGTACTCTCCTTTGGGCATGCGAGCGCTATCACCTGGCAATTGACCAGATTTTGAAACCCTCTGAATTTCATGCTCTCACAGCCATTCTAATGACCTTTACCGACATAACCAATGCTTTGCATCTCACCATGAGGCTGTATCAACCCGCTCAGGGAAATTTTCCAGAGGGATCACCTTTTTCACTGGGCGATTTTCTACCTGACGAACCGCTCCATATCCATGTTTTCGAGGATTCTCCGAATGGTATTCGCTCAGTGATTCGCGCGTCCGAAATCCTGAAAAATGCTGGATGGCCGGTATGGCTTAATCTCTGGGGAATAACCGACCATCCGCATAAAAAGAAGGCATTGCAAGATTTAGGCGCAAAAGTTTTTGGGAATGTCAATGAGGCGCTTGCTACAGCCCTTGAAATGAACCGGAATTAACGCATCGTTCGTTGATCCACAGAGTTTGACGCACTTTTGAGCAGTTCAGGAACGGGAATATATGCCTCGTCATTTTCATTAACATATTCAGGTTCTGGCCGTCTTTCCCTGGTTTGCTGAGGTTTTGCATACATTGATTCTTTGCGGGTCAATCGCAAAGGCCTGGATAGTGGATGTGATGAGGTAAGCGGGGTATCGGATCGTTGATCACCGCTTCTCGTCAAAACCAGCCGGCTGACGACATCTTCCGAAAGCGAGGCACCAAAAGAAAAGGTGCCAATTAGAAGGATGCGCGTCACCCAAACCAGAACAGCAATGAAAACAGGGATGACTTCGACCAGCATCTCATGTGAAATGAACGAACTGCTTTGAAGCGTGCGATTGACCAGTGCAAGTGAGATGCTCCACCAGGTTAAAACAGCATTCATCGTCGCGGCAATCAGCCACGCACCCATCAAGTACCAGGTCTCACGCGAATCATGCGATTCGGGCAGGAACAACCGCGCTATTCCTGCGAAATCTATCCCGCAAAAGGCAACAGCCAGAATGGTAGCCCAGCGAAAACCCGCAAAACGCAAATCCCCCAGTAAATCCCCCAGGGCAAGTTCGGTAGTGCTGTAATTGAACACCTCAAATCCAATCAAAGCCACCGCCAGAATGAGACCGTAGATGGCTTTTCGCTGGCTTTGCAGATAAAAGAGCATTTTTTGCCAAAAACTTGGCTCATCGTAGGGTCTTGCGGTCATCTCATTTCTCCTGCACAAAGGAATTATTTTGTGCAAGAATATTATAGAACATTTATTCTATTTTGTCAAATTAAAACCAGCGCCGTTTTCGAAAATAACCCAGCATCCCAATGGCAATCAAAACAAAAACCAACCACACCAATGGATAGCCCCAACGCCAGCCCAATTCCGGCATATAGTGGAAATTCATCCCATAAACTCCTGCCACAAAGGAAAGCGGTAGAAAAATTGTCGAAACAATCGTTAATGCCTTCATAACCTCATTCAATCGCAGGGAGGTTGCGTTGAGGTACACCTCCAGTGCACTGGTCGTCATGTCCCGGATTCCATCCAACATATCAAAAATCCTGACAAGGTGGTCATAAACATCACGGAAGTACATTCGGCTATGTGGGTCAATCATTGGAAAATCATCCCTGCATAAGCGATTGATGACCTCCCGCTGCGGAGAAATTACCCGCCTCAGGTTCATCGAGTAACGTTTTAATCGTAATATCCGCTGCAGGGTTTGCGGGTCAGGATTGGAAAGCACCGCCTCTTCCAAAAAATCAATTTCTTCTTCCAGTTGATCAATGTGCGGAATGAACTCATCCACTACTTGATCCAACAGCGCATGGCAAAGAAAGTCAGAGCCATTTTGATAGATGCGCTCGTCTCTCTCCAACCGTTTTCTCAACTTTTCAACGGCGGTAACCTTTCTCAGTGAGCTGGAAACCAGATAATGATCACCAAGAAAGATATTCAACTCACGCGTTGTGTCTCCCTCGAGCAAGCCGCCAGAAGTTACCGATTGCACAACCAGGAATAAATATTCCCCGTAATCATCCAGTTTGGGGGTCTGATAACCATCGGATTGGCAGTCTTCAACCGCAAGCGGATGGAAGTGAAATTGATTTACCATCACGCGGGTTATTTCTTCTTCATCGGGTTCTTCAAGCGCGACCCAGACCAGCCCTTCTCGATCAGCAAGAGCACTTCTCAGAGCAGAGAACGGCAAATTAAGTTGGGGAGCGCCGATTTTTGGAAAATAAACAATACTGATCATAGATGATGCTCTCCCTTTTTCTCTTTTCTATTGACCATTGATATTCCCAATACGGGCTTGACAGAATGGATAGGAAAGTTACAATAATTTCACTGCAGTAATAATCTAATTGGAGGTTTTGGCATGAGTGATCTTTATGAAGAAGTCAAAGCAGTCATAGTGGAAGTCCTGAAAGTGGATGGGTCAGAAATCACGCCAGAAACACGGTTCATCGAAGACCTTAAAGCCGATTCAATGGATCAGTTCTTCCTGATTGACGGGTTAAGCGAAAAATTTGATCTGGCAATCAGCGACGAAGATGCCCGTCAAATCAAATCCGTCCAGGATGCGGTAAATTACATTCAAACCCATAAAAAATAACAAAGGCGAGGTAGCGTGGGAAGGAGTTTAATTTTTGCCTGCCTTTCCACGCTACTTCATCCAATAATCCCTCAACCAAAATTTTTTCAGCTTCTCAATAAAGCCGGAATTTCTTCCGGGTGACGCGCCACTCGTACTCCGGCATTATTCAAGGCCTTGACTTTATCCGCCGCTGTGCCACTTCCACCCTCAATAATGGCGCCGGCATGTCCCATGCGTTTACCGGGCGGTGCCGTTTGACCGGCAATAAAGGCAACCACCGGCTTGGTCATGTGCCGGGAAATGTATTCTGCTGCTTTCTCTTCGTCAGAGCCACCAATTTCCCCGATTAAAATCACCCGCTCGGTATAAGGATCGGCTTCAAAGAGACTCAATGCATCAATGAAGGATGTACCATTCACGGGGTCTCCCCCGATACCCACACAGGTGCTTGCTCCCATGCCGTGCAGTTTTAAGGCATACAAAACCTCATAGGTCAATGTCCCTGAGCGCGAAACGACCCCAATGTCACCAGGGATAGCAATGTTTCCCGGTATAATGCCGACTTTGGCTTCGCCCGGGGTTAATGCCCCCGGACAATTCGGACCAACCAGGCGGACGCCTTTTTGATCCAGATAGGCGCGAACGGTCATCATATCCTGCACCGGAATTCCTTCGGTAATACAGAAGATTAACGGCACACCTGAATCCGCGGCTTCAAATATGGCATCCGCCGCAAAGCGGGCAGGCACAAAGATGACCGAAACGTTCGCCCCGGTTGCTTCCACGGCCACTTTTACCGAGTCAAAGACCGGCACCTTACCATCCAGCACCCATTCACCTCCTTTGCCCGGTGTTACACCAGCCACGACATTGGTACCATAGGTGATCATTTGTTGAGCGTGGAAAGAGCCTTCATGCCCGGTAATTCCTTGAACCACAACCCGCGAGTGTTTGTTGATCAAGATGCTCATGCCGCACCTCCTCGCGCAACCTGCACCGATTTTTGGGCCGCTTCGACCAGAGTCTCCGCTGTAATCAATTGAGCATCAGCAAGCAGACGCCGGCCTTCTTCAGCATTGGTACCGACCAGTCGCACCACCATTGGTACATTTGGTTGCACTTCCCCAATTGCAGCCAGGATGCCGCGAGCAACCTCATCGCAGCGGGTAATTCCACCAAAAATATTGATCAACACTGCTTTGACATTTGTATCCGAAAGGATAATTCTCAAAGCGGCTGCAACCTTATCTGCACCCGCTCCCCCGCCAATATCCAGAAAATTTGCTGGGTACCCTCCATATAACTTAATGATATCCATCGTTGCCATTGCCAGTCCGGCGCCGTTCACCATACAACCGATTTCTCCGTCCAACTTAATGTAAGATAGCCCGTACTTGCGCGCCTCAATTTCGGCAGGTGCTTCAACATCCAGGTCACGTTTTTCTGCCAGGTCTGCATGACGGAAAAGCGCATTATCATCAATGCTCATTTTCCCGTCCAGGGCTAACAAACGCTGGTCATTGGTAATCACCAATGGATTGATTTCCACCAGTGTGGCATCCGTTTCTCGGTAAACTCGCCACAAAGCCTCAGCCAGGGATATAAACGAACGCCAGAACGGTTTGGGTAGATCAATGGAAACGGCAACATCCCTGGATTGATATTCTCTCAGACCCAACAACGGATCAATCAGGATTTTGATGATTTTATCAGGAGATCGAGCAGCCACTTCTTCAATATCCACACCACCCTCTGCCGAAGCCATCAACACCGGTTTTCTGGATGAACGGTCATTGGTAATGCCGAGGTAGATTTCTTTTTCAATGCTTACAGCTTCATCTACCAGCACTTTTCGTACCGGTAAACCCTTTATTTCCATTCCCAGAATTAACGTTGCCAGTTCTTCCGCTTCTTGGCTTGATTTTGCCAGCCGAATTCCACCAGCTTTGCCTCGCCCGCCAACCAGAACCTGGGATTTCACCACAACTTTGCCGCCCAATTCTTCAGCAATCTGTTTTGCTTCTGCCGGGTTTGCGGCAACTCTCCCGCGTGGGATGGGTATCCCATACCGCGAAAAGATTTGTTTTGCCTGATATTCATGTAGATTCATACGTTCTCCCCAAACCAAAATTAACCGGTTTTGACCGTTGAGCGGATTATACCACGAGGTCAATTTAGATAAAATTGGTTTAAATACAAAAAGACCCGACTTTTTATAGTCAGGTCTTATATGAGAATTTTCAACCCTTCAGGAATTCTTCCAGGGCTTCCTTGCTGATGCGGTAAGCATTTCCAATCTTTTTTGCTTTCAATTCGCCCGATTGAATCGCCGCTACCACATCTTCTTCGGAAACTTTGAGGATTTGGGCTGCTTCGGTGGGTGTCATGACCGAAGGGATTACCGCCCCGCTTGAGGCTGGAGTGGTTTGCCCGCCTTGCCCACCGGCAGTCATTCCTTGCAGCGATTGAGAGATGACATTTCCGAGCCCAACCCCGGCACCAATTCCCGCCGTCAAACCAGCCCCCCCGCTGGGATTTTGTGCCGCATCCCGTAAAGCATCTGCCGCCTGCAGCTGGGTGTAGGTTGCCATGTCGAGCATGCCCATTGCCCGCAGTTCCTCAGCAGACTTGTCAGAGGGTTTAAGGCTGCCAATATAGAATGACTTTAGGAGAAGCCCCAAAGCTGCAAAATCATCCTGCGCCTTGGCGCGCACACCCGCGCCAATTTCTTCAATCAAACCGATCATCTCTGCAACGGATTTGGTTGCTCCAATTTCACCCAAAAGGTCTTGCAGTTTGGAGAGCAACATGGTGCGCAGGCGGTTTTCAATATCGGACATGCGGTAAGTGCCTTGTGCGCCGACAATCTGGGTAACAAACTGCTGAGCATCTTTCACCTGAAAACTATACGTTCCAAATCCCTGCAGCAGCGCCACCCCCAACCCCATACCTGGGTTTCTGACCAATATCGGCTGCGGGGTTCCCCACTTGCGATCCGGAAACTCACGCATGGAGACGAAATAGACCTCAGCTGTAAAGGGAGTACGGTCATTAAAGGCCTTGCCAATCAGTTGGGTAAGAAGCGGTATGTTGGCCGTAGTAATGGTGTGGCGGCCGGGGCCAAACACATCCAGGGCATGGCCATCGCGCATAAAAACCGCATTTTGGGATTCACGTACAATCACCTGTGAGCCCAGCCGCAAATCGGCAATTCCTTGTTCTGGAAAGCGATGAACGAGTTCATCGGTCATCTCGCTGGGATATTCAACTACATCAAAAATTCTCGCCATGGTACGATTACTCCTCTCAAATCATCTGACTTAAAATTACGATTCTGCCCCGCCAGCCTGAAAATTGATCATGACTTCGTTTCGTTTATTAAAAGCATCCAAACAGGACTGGGCTGTAGTTGTTAAATTTCGGATTGCAGCCGGTAAGCCTTCCGTACCCAAAGAGGCTTCCACGTGGTCAATTGCCCGCGAAACTTCATCAGCAAGGTCGAACATTGCGCTATCATATTCATAAACCCTTGCCAGGTCTTCGCTGTTGATCTTTACCGCGGCAAAAAACGGTGAATATCCATAGGATGCCGTGCGGATTCGGTCAATGAACTGACGCAGTTTGATGGCTGCCGCCTCCAGGTCGTCAATCAGACCGATATCACCGGATGAGATCAATTCGCGCTGGAGACCAGAAATCCGCTGCCACAACTGCTCAAACCGGTTCGCCACCGCTTCTCGTAAAAGCTTGTCCGACATCTTCCGGTTTCTTTTTTCTAAGTAGCCCTTGAAGCCCGGAACATTTGCCAATAATTTTTTGATAATATCCTGATCACCCGTTACACGCTCAAACAAGTCGCTCATTTTGCCTCCCAATTTTCATTGATCAATTCATCGAACAATATCATTATAGCCATCCCACCCTCTGGTTGCAACCGCTTTAGGTCAATCGTTTATAGATGTGATCAAAAAAACGCCACGTTACTGCACTCCAGTATACGTAATTTGTTTACTTCAAGTTGCAATTTGTTGAAAATCTCGGAAATAAGGCAGAAAGGCACTTGTATTTTAACAAGAATGTTGTATAAAATAATTACATTCATTCGAATCTTGAACAGAAGGGAGGTGAGACAAATGCTGTTCGCACCGAAGGAAAAAGCCCAAGGCTTGGTAGAGTATGCTTTAATCCTTGTTTTGGTAGCCGTTGTTGTAATCGTTATTTTGGCATTGCTCGGCCCGGCCATCGGCAACATCTTCTCCAACATCATGAACGCCATCTAAGCAAGCAAACCAGCAAAACAAAAAAAGGTAAGCCCATGTTTTCCTTGGGCTTATCTTTTTTTTCGTGAACTCATTGACTATTGACGTATCCATACCTTCGCCAAAATGTGAACGCCGACCTTTTTGACCATATCTGGCGGCACCTCAATTGGACAATACCCATATGTGGCACTCCGTAAAGCCATTAACGAAATTGGCGAAGGTATTAACGTATGACAACATTATGCTTTTGAGCTGTAAGGTGTTTGTAATTAAATCTGCTTGAATAATCAACCGATATGGTTATAATAAGGTTTAGATTTGGTTTTTTAATATATTACGAGCAGAAAGGAGGTGAACAGTCATGTTATTCGCTCCCAAAGAAAAAGCCCAGGGCCTGGTTGAATACGCATTAATCCTTGTTTTGGTAGCCGTTGTTGTAATCGTTATTTTGGCATTGCTCGGCCCGGCCATCGGCAACATCTTCTCCAACATCATGAACGCCATCTAGTCCTTTGTCACATTTCTTTGCAGCCCATTTTGATAAACCCTGTCAACGCAGGGTTTATCATTTAAACCAAAAAAGGAAACTTTCAAAAGTATTAGGATTTTTGCTCGATATAATCCTTGCACATTTTTATTGATATTATATAATGGTGATATAGTCATATGCCTTTAATGTTTTATTTGGCATCATTCTAGATCCACATTCACACCCATTCCCAAACGCTTATGCACATTTCAAAATTCATATTTCAACTCAGGAGGAATTTCCATGGCCGCTAAAGGTAAAAGAGGTGGGCAAATCATCATCCTGGTGGCTCTAATTTTGATCTTTGCAGTCGGGGCAGTTTATCTTTGGCTGCAAATGCAACAACAGCAGAGCGCACAACCGTTACCAACAGCAGAACCAGCCAAACAGATGGTGCAAATCGTCATCACGACCCAATTCATCGCGCGCGGCGAAGAGATCACCGAAGCCAAAGTCATGATGATTGACTATCCTGCCGAATCATACGTCGAGGGTACCTTTATCCGCGACATTCAATCTGTCGTCGGAAGCCGGGCAAGATACGATTTACAACCCAGTGTACCACTTACCAAGGCTGTTCTCATCGAACCTGCCGGCGGTTCAGTGGCATCCTTTGATGTGCCAAAGGACTTTGTTGCGATGCCAATCCCGGCAACCCGGCTTACTTCCGTAGATAATTCTCTTGCACCCGGTGATCATGTCATGGTCATTGGTTGCATGTTGCTGGTGGATGTGGACACCCAGTTCCAATCCAAATTACCCAATGAAGTCGGTGTGGTGGAACGGCCGGGCGCAGCCGGCGGTGAACAGGCCGGCCCAGAACGGGCATCAGCGGGAATAATCCCAGCACCTGACGGGGCAACCGAAGGAAGAGCACAATTAGACCCAACCCTCAATTTGCCGCTCTACATTGTCCCCTCCGAACCCCAACGACCGCGTCTGGTTTGCCAGACCGTAATTCAAGATGCGGTTGTGTTGCGCACCGGTCAGGAATCTCAACCACAAGTTCAACCGACCCCCATCCCACAAGATCAGCAACAGGCTGCCCAACCCGCACCTGTTCAGGGACCAGGCGAGCCTTTCCCGATTACGCTGGTAGTCAGCCCACAAGATGCCGTCGCTCTGAATTATATGCTCCTCAGCGAGGTAACACTCAACCTTGCATTGCGCAATCCTACGGACACCAAACCAATTGTGACGGATGCTGTGACCCAACAATACCTCATGGATCAGAAGAACATCCCGCTTCCCGCCAAATTGCCTTACGCTATTGAACCGCGGGTAGATAAACTAAAGATGCCTGAACTCGGTCCTACCCCCATTCCGGTTCAATAGGAACAAATCTTTTATTTAGAGGTTTCATCAGGAGACGGTATGCCGGAAAAGGATATAGTTCGAGTCATTATTGTTGACGATGATAGCGATACGCGCAAAGCCATCAAGGATTTGATTCGATTTGAAGAGCGAATTGAAGTGGTTGGCTTTGCCTCCAACGGTGAAGAAGCCATCCGTGTCGCTCAAGAAACAAAGCCGGACGTAGCCATCATAGACATCAACATGCCAGACATGGATGGCATTACTGCCACCGAAAGGATTCGGAAAAAAGTTCCTTTTACGCGGGTGGTCATCCTCACCATCCAGAATGACCCGAATTATATGCGCCGGGCAATGATTGCCGGAGCAACCGATTTCCTGAGCAAACCACCACATCTTGATGAATTGATTACCGCAATCTTAAGAGCCGGTCAAATGGCAGCCGAAGATCGCAAGAAGGCTGCGGCGGTTTTACCGGCGTACTCCATGGATTCCGCCCAAGCCGGCTCCTCCCCTGCACTGCAAAAAGGGAAGATAATCACCGTATACAGTCCCAAGGGAGGGGTCGGCTGCACAACCCTTGCCACAAACCTTGCAATTGCGCTCAAAAAGGCCGACAACAAAGTGCTGATTGTGGATGGTGACCTTCAATTTGGGGATGTTGCCATTTTCCTGAATGAGCAAGGCCGCAATAGTTTATACGACCTCACCAAACGCGCTGAAGAACTTGACCCGGAAATCGTTGAAGAAGTTGTCACCACCCACAATAGATCCGGTATCCATATTCTCTCCTGTCCACCAAGCCCTGAACTTGCAGAATCCATCACTGCTGACCAGTTCAAACTCACCTTACAGTTTCTTCAGCAAATGTATAACTTCATTATTGTGGATACTGCTTCATACTTAACCGAAACGGTTCAAGCGGCGTTAGAAATTTCGGATTATATTTTGTTGGTTGCCACCCAGGATATTCCAGCTCTCCGAAGTTGCAGCGTATTTCTGACCATCGCAAATGAATCGAAAATTATTGATCGGGTCCTATTTGTATTGAACCGCTTTGACAATCGGTTAAAATTAACTGCAGAAACAATCAGTGAAAGGCTTCACCATCCAGTCATTGGGACTGTTGTTTTGGACGAAAGAAACATTTCCTATTCAGTCAATCGCGGGACACCTTTCATTCTGGAAAACCCCACGCTGCTTGCCAGCCGAAATATCCATAACCTTGTTGATCAAATCCAAAACAGGATTCAACAAGATGAAACCACCTCTTCCGAAAGAGAACTGGTTGGAAGAAAGTAAAGGTAATTTAGGGGAGATTTAGCCATGTCCATATTAAAACGAATTCAAGGTGAACAAACTCCGCCACCGGGTGGCTCAGGAAAAGCACCGGGTGGTGGTACCACTCCGCCGTCCCCTGTCCCGCCAAGGCGGGTTGGCGCGCCATCCATGCCCACCACACAGGATACCTATCAGGACCTGAAGGTGCGCGTGCAAAATAAATTGCTCTCCAATTTGGATAGCAATATGGACGTAACCCGCACGGCTGAAGTGCGCCGCACCATTCAAGAATTATTTGAGCAAATTCTCAACGAGGAAAACATCGTGCTTTCTCGCCCTGAAAAGGCAAGAATGTACGAACAAATTGCTGCAGAAATCCTCGGGTTTGGGCCGTTGCAGCCCTTGCTGGATGATGACAGCATTACAGAAATCATGGTCAACGGCGCTAAGAACGTCTACGTCGAGCGGCGCGGGAAGATTCAACGGGCACCCATTACATTTGAAAACAATGAACACGTCATGCGAATCATCGAACGCATCGTAGCACCTTTGGGCAGGCGCATTGACGAATCCTCACCTTATGTGGATGCCCGTCTGCCCGATGGATCGCGTGTTAATGCCGTGATTCCACCCATTTCACTGGTTGGACCGGTTCTTACCATTCGTAAATTTGCCCGCAATCCCATCACGGTAGATCAACTGATTCAATTTGGCTCAATTACCCCTGAAGCGATCCAACTTCTGGATGCCTGCGTAAAGGCGCGTTTGAACATCGTCATTTCGGGCGGTACAGGTTCCGGGAAAACCACCCTGCTGAATGTGCTTTCTGGTTTCATTCCAGCTGATGAGCGTATTATTACAATCGAAAACGCAGCCGAACTTCAACTCCGTCAGGAGCATGTGGTCACCCTCGAATCCCGCCCTCCCAACATTGAAGGACGTGGAGAGATTACCATCCGTCAACTGGTAATTAACTCGCTGCGTATGCGTCCTGATCGCATCATCGTTGGCGAAATCCGCGACGAAGCCGCGCTGGATATGTTGCAGGCGATGAACACTGGTCACGATGGCTCCATGACCACCCTCCACTCCAACAGCCCGCGTGATACCCTTTCCCGTCTGGAAACGATGGTAATGATGGCCGGTATGGATTTACCCGTGCGCGCCATTCGCGAACAGGTTTCATCCGCCATTGATGTCGTCGTTCACCAGGAGCGCCTCCGCGATGGCACACGCAAGGTGGTCAATATCTGCGAGGTCTCGGGTATGGAAGGGGATGTGATTACGATGACCGACATTTACCAGTTTGAGCAAGCCGGCTACGAGAACGGCAAAGTCATCGGTCGCTTACGCCCCACCGGCCTGCGCCCAAGGTTTTACGAGAAAATCGAAGCAGCAGGTATTCATCTTCCTCCCTCACTTTGGGGCATGGGAGAAACCCGCAGAAGATAAATTTCTGTCACTCTCTTTGGTTCATTAAAATGACCAGAAAGCAGGTGAACCTATGATATTCAGCCCAACCATGGTTTTACTGATAGGAGGTGGCTTCGCCTTCCTGCTATTGATTCTCGGCATCGTTGTTTCAATTACCAGCGAGCGCAGCATGGTCGAGGAACGACTGGGACGCTATGTGGAAACCCAGCAGCAGGAAATCCTGAGTGAAAAACGGCGCTCCACCCCTTTAACCGATTGGTTGAACCGGCGCGTTGAACGGTCAACCCTGGGAGACCGAATCTCACAGGAACTCAGCCGGGCCGATTTGAAATTGCGTCCCGGGGAATTCATCGCCCTGGTTGTCATCACGATTATCGTAATGGCGGGGGTAGGGTATGTCATCGGTCAATACAGTGTGGTCACCGCCATCATTGGGGCGATCATAGGTGGTTTTTTACCCCGTTTCTATGTCAAACGACAACAAAACAAACGGCTCATTCGCTTCAACGAACAGCTTTCGGATATGCTCAACCTAATGGTAAACGGTTTGCGAGCCGGTTACTCCACCATGCAAGCCATGGAAGCCGTTTCTAAGGAATTGCCCTCCCCCATCTCCGACGAGTTTCATCGCGTGGTTCAGGAAATGCAGCTGGGTATTACCATGGAAAAGGCGATGGACAACCTGCTCAAACGCATCCCCTCTGATGACCTGGACCTGGTCATCACAGCAATCAATGTTCAACGCGAAGTTGGTGGTAATTTAGCCGAGATTCTGGATACGATCTCCTTCACCATCCGCGAACGGGTGAGAATCAAAGGTGAAATCCGGGTTCTAACCACCCAGGTGATGTATTCGGGTAAATTTCTTTCGCTGCTTCCTCTCATCCTGATTGGTGTGTTGTATCTGCTTAACCGTGATTACATCATGACATTTTTCAAACCCGAAAGCGTCCCTTGTGGATATATTGCATTGGGCGTGGCTGCCATTCTCATCATTTCGGGTTATTTTACAATGACTAAACTCGCCGACATTGAAGTATAGGTAAAACAAAGGAGGCAGATATGTGGATTCTATTCGTTGTCGGTGGTTTGGTAATCCTTGGAGCGGTCATTTTAACCGTCATCGGGCTTCGCAATCCCGAACTGGCCAATGAGCGTGCCCTTCAGGCGCGGTTGGAGGAATTCAGCCGTACCGGAGAACAGGTAGATCTACGCAAGTTGGAATTGTCACAGCCCTTCACGCAACGCGTAATTTACCCTATGGCACGTAAAATGGGTGAACTGGCGGTTCGCTTCACGCCTCAAAACGCCATAAACTCTATTAACCGCAAGCTGGAGTTGGCTGGAAGCCCGGCGAACGTTGATGCCACGATGATTCTTGCGGCTCAAGCAGTTTGTGCCGTCATATTTGGTGGGCTGGTGGTACTGGTTTTCACCGTTGGAGCCACAAAATGGCCCTTTGGACGGGTGGTCTTGTTTGCTTTTCTCTTTGGCGGATTGGGCTACATGTTCCCTCAACTGTGGCTTTCCAGCAAAATTTCCCGTCGTCAGAAGGAAATTCGCAAAGCCATGCCGGATGCTCTTGACCTGCTCACCATTTGTGTAGAAGCCGGCCTGGGATTTGATGCCGCCATGTCCAAAGTTAGCGAAAAATGGGAATCCCAACTTTCTTTTGCCTTTGCCCGAGCCATTCAGGAAATCCAGTTGGGAAAAGTCCGCCGTGAAGCCCTGCGAGATATGGCCGAACGCATTGGCATCCCTGAAATGACCAGTTTTGTGGCAGCGGTCATTCAATCTGAACAACTGGGCGTTAGTCTCGCTAAGGTTTTACGCATTCAATCTGATCAGATGCGAGTTAAGCGCCGCCAGCGCGCGGAAGAGGAAGCGCACAAAGCGCCGTTGAAAATGCTCATCCCCATGGCGTTGCTGATTTTCCCCTCGTTAATGATTGTACTCCTCACCCCTGCTGCCCTTCGCCTGTTTCAGTCCGCGCTTGGCGGCATGTTTCAATAAACACCATAAAAAAACGGGTTTCGATATTTTTCTACCTTGCCGGCTCAAAAAGCGCCTGGTAAACCATGCACACCTTAACGAAAGCCTCTCCACGGTTTGCGATCCAGCAGTTCTTCTGGATTGCCATGGACTGGCTGTATCCCCCATCATGCGCCGGTTGTGGAAAAAACGGCGAACGGTTATGCCGCTCCTGCCTGCAACAAATTACACCCATTGACCATCAAACCTCTTGCCCGCGTTGTGACCTTCCTCAAGTCAATCACCTATGCCCCGACTGCCAGAGTCAGCCCCCAGTTTTTGAGCAGCTGCGTTCTTACAGCGTTTATGATGGTTCACTCCGTCGAGCCATTCATCGGTTGAAATATGAAAACGACTTGCCCCTGGCAGATACCCTTTGCCGGTTTCTCATTTCTCTCTTCGCCGAACAAAATTGGCAGGTCAACTTAATTTGCCCCGTCCCACTCAGTCACCAACGTCAGCGACAAAGGGGATACAATCAGTCTGCATTACTTGCCCAATTACTGGGTTGGGCTTTGTCTATTCCTTTTACCAATAAAGCCTTGTACCGAATTCGAGAAACACGCTCTCAAGTTGGGTTGAACGCCGTACAAAGACGGGAAAATGTAAAAGGAGCGTTCAGCGCCGTGCCATCCATCGTACAAAACAAAACCGTACTGGTGGTTGATGACATTGCTACCACCAGCGCAACGCTCTCTGCCTGTGCCGAAGCACTGAAGAGCGCCGGCGCCAGTCAGGTTTTTGCAATAACCCTCGCTCGCACCGTTCAGATCGAACAAAGTTGAGGTATACTAGGTTTAAATCCCGGTATGCCAATCTGCCTTACCCCAATCTTACCCTCAGGAGGAAGGAATGACACCGCAAATTGAAGTATTTACCCGTAATCTGGAATTGACCGACCGCCTACAGGAATATGTCACCAAAAAAGTATCTAAATTAAATAAATTAATCAATGACGTTGAAGACACCCGTGTAGATCTTTCGTATGTAAAATCAGCACGGAGTGCATCCGACCGGCAGGTTGCACAAATTACCATTCGAGGCAAAGGTTTTATTTTGCGGGCCGAAGAAAGAGCGGACGATTTGTTTGCCGCCATTGACGAAGCAGTGGACAAAATGCAACGCCAGATTTCTCGCTTCAAAGGCAAGCGCCAGCGCGGGCGTGGTGATGGTACACCCGCTTCTGAGGTAGCAAAAGAACCCATGCCCGAAGAAACCACCGCCGATATTGAGGAAATGCCGGTCATTGCCCGCCGCAAGACGTTTTCGCTGGTTCCGATGGATGAGATGGAAGCCATTGAGCAGATGAAACTGCTTGGGCATGAAGATTTCTTCGTTTTTTACAATGCAAATACCAATGCCATTAACGTTTTATATACCCGACGAGATGGAACATATGGCTTGATTGAACCCAAATTAGGTTAACCTCATCCAACAACGACTCACCAAAAACACACCCTGGCCAGGGGTGTGTTTTTGTTACTTGCCACTCCTGCGGCTGTGCGCTATAATCTAGCCGTTCTGAAACCATCTTGAAAACAGGGAAAGTAATATGATTGACGTCAACGATCTGCGCAAAGGGGTAACTTTCGAACTGGATGGAAACCTCTACAAAGTACTCGAATACAGCCACCACAAACCGGGGCGCGGTAACGCTACCATTCGCATTAAGGCTCGCAACCTGCGCACCGGCGCCACACTGGAAAAGACCTTTACCTCCGGTGACCGTGTTCCTGAAGCCCGCCTGGAATACCATAACGCTCAATACCTCTACAACGACGGCGAAATTTATTACTTCATGGACACCGAAACTTTTGAGCAGTACCCCATCCGTGCCGAAATCCTCGGCGATTCGGCCGGTTATCTCAAAGAGGAAATGCCGGTCAAATTGACTTTTTACGGATCTGAAGCGCTGGATGTGGAACTGCCTACCACGGTTGATTTAAAAGTGACTTATGCGGAAATTGCGGTGCGCGGCGATACTGCCACGGGCGTGACCAAAACCGTTACCGTTGAAACTGGTATTCAGGTACAGGTGCCCAATTTTGTGGAAGAAGGCGATGTCATCCGTGTAGATACCCGCACAGGCACATACGTAACCCGCGTTCAATAAACAAGGCTCTTATTTGAATGAAAACCCCTGCGGGTTTTGAATGCAGTTATTTTTACGGGGATTACTATCGTGGACGAAAAAGGGAGGAGTGCCGCCTGATCGGCAACACACCTCCTCCCCACCACTGGACAGCTGATTTATGTAAAACCTGTCCGGTTCCGGGTATTCAAAGAGCCAATGCCTGCCCGCACATGGTACTGGATGCCCGAGTAAGCCGCGGGTTTCTTGGATTAAAACGAAAAGTCCACGTCAGCGCCTATTGCAATAAATCCTTCCAGATTGTCACTGAACCGCATGTCGGTTGCGGTCAGTGCCATCCGCTACCCCCACCTTTTATCGAACCGGAAACTCGATGAGCCTCACCGTTCTTTTTGATTTAGATGATACCCTGCTGGAAAACGATATCCAGCCGTTTATTCAACGTTATTTTGAATTACTTGCAAATACACTGGCTGAATCGATCTCACCCCAACAATTTTTGCAGGCCATGCAGCATGCAGTCTATGCCATGCTGCAAAAACAAATGCCAGCGGGCACATTAGAAAACACCTTCGACCAGGTGTTCTACCCCGCTTTAGGGGTGTCCAAACAATCCCTCAAAGAGAAAATTGATGATTTCTACCGGACAAAATTCCCTTTACTAAAAGAATTAACCCGCCCCAGATCAACAGCCATCCGCCTGATTGAATGCGCTTTTGAGCGCGGATGGCAGGTTGTGATCGCCACCAATCCCCTCTTCCCTCGAACCGCAATCGAACAGCGCTTGGCATGGGCCGGTTTACCCGTTGACCAATATCCATATTCATTGGTTACCACTTACGAAAATTCACACTTCTGTAAACCTCATCCAGCCTATTTTGCAGAAATCCTTGCAGTCCTTCGCTGGCCTCAGATGCCGGCTGCGATGGTTGGCAACAGCTGGGAGGACGACATTCTACCAGCAGAACAGTTAGGATTACCCACCTTTTTCCTGAGCGAACAGAATCAGCCTGAGAACAGCGCCTCGCGTAACCCCCTCAGTAAAACCGGTGCTTTGGAGGATGTACTGGCCTGGCTGGATACCATTGCTCAACAGGATGGCGTACCCTCCTATGATGGGATTGCCGCCATTCTGGCGACTTTGCAATCCACCCCGGCTGCATTGGAAACTTTTTCCTCTGCTTTTCCTGAAGAACTCTGGAATCAAAGACCTGAACCTAAAGAATGGTGTTTCACCGAAATTTTATGTCATCTACGCGATGTCGATCGCGAGGTCAATCAGGAACGCATTGAAATGGTTTTGAAAGAAAATCGTCCCTTCCTGCCAGCCGCAATGACGGATGGCTGGGTTGAAGCACGGAATTGTATTTTTGAAAATGGAAGAACCGCACTGGATGGATTTATTTCAGCCCGCAGTGAGATTTTGCAAAAATTAATCAATCTAAACGAAAAAGACTGGCAAAGACCAGCTCGCCACGCAATTTTTGGGCCTACCACCTTGAAAGAACTGGTGGGTTTTGTTGCAACGCATGACCGAATCCACATCAATCAGGCCTGGCAGACCATTCAAGCCCTTACTTGATGGGTTTTATTTTCTTTCTTCCTCAGCCGAACCGGGTTTTTGTGTTTCTTCTGTCTTTCCGCCCAATTCAACTCGAAAGACATCCAAAATTCGGCGGACAATTTCATAAACCACATTTTGCTTGAAGCCGCTCACCCACGCAAACACATAGATGACCAGGGCTGAGCGAATGGTGACATTTTCTTCTATTCCTGCGGTCAGAGAAAAGAACCCGGCCTGAAAAACCAGAAAAACAAATGCTCCTAACGCAATTCCCAGCAATGGATTGGTAATGTACCACAAAGCATATTGTGGATCAAAATCCTGCTCAGCAGCGATGTGTTTCCACAAAGCGTACAATGCGCCAACCACACCCCCAAAACCACCCCATAACAGCGTATTGATAAACTGCACCAGATTGACCGAAGCAAACGGACTTACTCGATTGATCTGAGAAGCCTGCGGTTCAATATTGGTGATGACAAACACCGCAATCAACATGAGGAAAACAAACAGTTCATAGCCAAACAGACGCAAACCAACCGTCCGAGAAGCCTGTTTGACCCGCGCAATAAAATCCAATCGGTGTTCAACTTCAACAATCAAACGCTCACCCTCTTCAAAATTTTCTTCTGCTTCAAAAAGGAGTTGTCGTGCTCGTTCGATTTTGTCAAACAACTGACCGGCTAATTCGATTTTGTTAACTTCTGCTTTAATTCTTTCAAGCGCATGACTGGCACGTTCATGCAAGGCTTGAATTCGCTCCGGCGTGATGAACTCATTGCCTTTCGTTACCACTTTTTCTCTTTCACTTTCAAGAACAGGAAAAACTGCCCGCATTGGACGATCTTCCGGGAGAACGTGTTCATTTTCTTCTGTATTGCCTTCTTCAATTCGTTCGTCAAGGGGCTTAAAAGCAGAAGAATCAGGCTGGTCACTCATCTCTCACCTCCAAAAATCAATTCCATGGCACTACTTCCAGTATAGACAGGGATAATCATTCCGTCAACATAGGAGTTGTATAAGAACCACCCTAATCCTTATTCATAGACTGGCAGGGGTATTGATAGATTGGTATAATTCATACCAACAATAAAGGCAATTCGCCCGGATGGGTTTCATTAATAACATGGAGGTTTATGTGAGCTCTCGCAACCAATCTTATGTTGTCTACCTGCTGCTATTTGTGGCCATCATCGCCATGGTGATGTACAGCTTCAGCCAGCGGGGCAGCACCTCCGAAGTTTCAATTAACCAACTGGCTGAAGATATCAAGAATCAGCGGGTTACAAAAATTGAAGAGGATGACAACCGCCTGAAAATTACCTACAAAGACCTGAGCGAAGCGCTCTCCACCAAAGAGCCTTCTGCAACTCTGGTTGAACAACTGCTTAATTTAGGGGTAACCCAGGAACAGCTGCATCCTGAACGAATCAAAATCATCATCAAACCACCCAGCGCCTGGGTAGGTGTATTGACCGCCCTCGGTTACATCTTACCGTTTCTGATCTTAATCGGTGCCTTCTTCTTTATCTTCCGACAGGCTCAGGGCAGCAATAATGCCGCCATGTCCTTTGGAAAATCACGCGCACGTATGTTTACCGGGGATCATCCAACGGTCACGTTTGCAGATGTCGCTGGTGTGGAAGAAGCCAAAGAAGAATTGAAAGAAGTTGTCGAATTTTTGCGTGAACCCCAAAAGTTCATCCAGTTAGGCGCGCGCATTCCAAAAGGTGTGCTGCTGGTCGGACCTCCCGGCACGGGTAAAACATTGCTGGCAAAAGCGGTTTCAGGAGAAGCTGGTGTTCCTTTCTTCTCCATCTCTGGTTCGGAATTTGTGGAAATGTTTGTGGGTGTTGGTGCAAGCCGTGTGCGCGACCTGTTCGATCAGGCCAAGCGCCACTCCCCTTGTATTGTCTTTGTGGATGAAATTGATGCCGTTGGACGCCAACGTGGTGCTGGCTTGGGCGGCAGCCATGACGAGCGCGAACAAACCCTCAATCAGATGCTGGTTGAAATGGACGGCTTTGATACCGACACCAACATCATCATCATGGCCGCCACCAACCGTCCCGACATCCTCGATCCAGCTTTACTGCGCCCCGGCCGTTTCGATCGGCGGGTTGTATTGGACCGCCCGGATGTTCGCGGACGCGAAGCCATCCTCAAGGTGCATGTCAAAGGCAAGCCGCTTGAACCCAATGTGGACCTGAGCATTCTTGCGCGGGCAACTCCCGGTTTTGTCGGTGCCGATTTGGAAAACCTGGTCAACGAAGCAGCCATTCTTGCTGCCCGGCGGAATAAAAAGAGTATTTCTCAGTCAGAATTTGAAGAAGCCATCGAGCGCGTGATCGCCGGCCCGGAACGCAAGAGCCGCCTGATCAGTGATGAAGAAAAACGCATTATTGCCTACCACGAAGCCGGACATGCCGTAGTGATGAACGCTCTGCCGGATCATGACCCCGTCCAAAAGGTTACGATTATCGCTCGGGGAATGGCTGGCGGCTATACCATAGCCCTGCCAACTGAAGATCGGACGATTATGCCGCGCAAGAAACTCATTGCTCAAATGGTCGGTTTGCTGGGCGGGCGCGCTGCTGAGGAAATCGTCTTTGACGATATTACCTCCGGAGCTGGCAATGACATTGAGCGCGTAACCCAAATAGCCCGTACGATGGTCACCCGTTTGGGAATGAGCCGCGAGATGGGGCCGATGGTTTATGGACAGAAAGAGGAATTAATCTTTCTGGGGCGCGAAATCTCCGAACAGCGCGATTACTCCGAAGCAGTCGCTGAGCAAATTGATGCCGAGGTTCGCCGTCTGGTCAACGATGCCTACCAGCAAGCCCGCCAGATCCTGATCGAGTATCGCGATAAACTGGATGCGGTGGCTCAGCGCTTGCTGGAAGTTGAAACCATCTCCCGCGAGGAATTTGAACGCATCTTTCCGCCGCCGGTTCCCAAGCGCAGTGGTGTGCCAGCTCTGGCATCGAATAACTAAACCGCTTTAGACTTCCACCAACCACCCGCGAATCAGCTCCGAAATTTCGCGGGTGGTTTTTTCGTTCATTTCAAACCAGTGAATTTTCGGATCGTTTTCTTTAAACCAGTTAGCCTGCCGGCGAACGAATTGACGGCTATTCTTTTTTATTAACGCGATTGCCTCATCCATGGTTAGCTTTCCGTGCAGGTAAGCCACAACTTCACGGTATCCAATGGTCGAAAAAACCGGTGAATGAGGTTGCAATCCCCGCTCCAATAATTGCCTGACTTCATCCACCAGTCCGGCTGCCAGCATTTGATCAAGGCGTTGGTCAATGCGTTGATAAAGCTCCTGCCGCGGCCTTTTTAAACCGATCTTTAATACCCTGTATGGTGACTCTCCTTTTTGACGCTGCTCCGAAAAACGCTGGCCGGTCTTAAGAATCACCTCCAGGGCGCGAATCGTTCGGCGAAGGTTGCGCGGGTCTATGGCAGAGGCAGCCTGGAAATCCAGAATCGCCAGTTTGTGATGAATACTCTCATGGCCGATTTCCCTCGCCCAGCATTCCAAAACCTGCCTCAGCCGGGCATCCGGCTGTTGCGCCGGTACAGACCAATCCTCAATTAATGCCGTGATGTATTGACCTGTCCCACCTACCAGAAAAGGCAGCTTACCGCGGGCTTGAATATCAGCAATCACCTGTTTAGCTGCGCTTTTGAAAACCCCCAGACTCCACACTTCGTTTGGCTCGGCAACGTCTATTAAATGATGCGGCACGCGCTGCCGCTCAGTTTGGGTGGGTTTGGCAGTGCCAATGTCCATACCACGGTAGAACAGCCGCGAGTCTGCAGATACAATTTCTCCCTCAAATTGCTGTGCCAGCTGGATGGCTGTTTCGGTTTTTCCAACCGCTGTTGGTCCTACGATGACAATCAAACGGGGCATGCCTTCAGCCGATGACATTTTCAAACCACTCGATTTCCGGGTCTGCTTGACCCAATCTGCCGCGGATTGCGATTAAGTCCACCCGCCAATCACCGTTAATATTTTTTTCTTGAACAAAAAATGAGGCAGCATTAATCAGGTGTTCCTTTTTTTTCGTATCAAGAGCATCTTCCGGGGGCCCAAAGTCATCTGTGCTGCGAGTCTTTACCTCAAAGAAAACTATGACTTCTCCATATCGGGCAATCAAGTCAATTTCCCCGTAGGGAGTGCGAACATTCTGTCCAATTAATTCATATCCTGCATCCGTGATTCGAGCGGCAGCCACTGCCTCACCCCACGAACCGAATTGTTGACGATAATTTTTCACATATTCCTCGAATGATTGAAATGGGTTGCCTTTTACCAAAGAGCATTGAACAGAAATGGTTCAGGTTTTGTCAGAACGCAGTTTTGTGCTAAACTTTGAGAAAGGTTTAATCACTTCCTCATATTTTAACCAAAAAAACCAAACCCATGACTGCTGCTGAAATCATTGCCATCGGTACCGAATTGTTGCTGGGTGAATCCCATGACACCAACACCGCCTTCATTGCCCGTACCCTGCGCGATTTTGGTGTGGATATTTATCGCACCATGATTGTGGGAGATAATGCCGTCCGGATTGCCGAAGCCATCCGCGAATCGCTCTCCCGTGCCCAAATTGTAATTACCACTGGCGGTTTGGGTCCAACCGTAGATGACCCCACTCGCGAAGCTGTTGCGCTTGCCACCCAAAGCGAACTAGTCTTCCACCCTGATTTATGGGAGCAAATTCAGGAGCGTTTTCGTCGTTATAACCGCCTGCCCACCGAAAATAACCGCCGGCAGGCATATCTGCCCGACGGAGCGGTTGCCATTCCCAATCCGGTTGGAACCGCTCCAGCATTTTATTATCCATGGCTGGATAAAATAATAATCTGTCTGCCGGGTGTGCCCAGTGAAATGGAAACCATTCTCACCCAATCCATAATTCCATTACTGCGTTCCCGGTATGATTTGCGCGAAGTAATCCGTGCAACGGTTTTACACGCTGCCGGAGTTGGCGAATCTCAGGTGGACGAATGGCTGGCGGATTTAGAAAGACAATCCAATCCCACTGTTGGATTGCTGGCACATCCCGGTCAGGTGGATATCCGCATCACCGCCAAAGCCGCTTCGATTGAAGAGGCTGACCGGATGATTCAAAAAACAATCCGTCAGGTTTACCAGCGGATGGGGTTTGCAATCTTTGGAGTTGATCAACAAAAATTGGAGCAGGTGGTTGCCGAAAAACTCCGGGCGTTAAATTGGGAAATTTTTATAGCCGCTGCCGGTTTTCCCGAAGAAGTTAAAAAACGGCTCGAAACCGTCCTTTCAAACCCCGAAACTCTGATCTTTTTACCCTACACGGAACAACAAACACTCATCGAAAGCCTTCAACAAAAGCCAGAATTTTTACAGAGCCGCCTGGCTTTAATTGCCAGCCTGAAGCGAGGAGAACAACAGCAGGATTTGACCCTTTACCTGCGCACTCCGCAGGGAATTGACGAAACAACCCGCTCCTACGGTGGACCACCGCCCCTGGCCGGGTTGTGGGCTTTACGAACTTCGCTGGAATTTGTGCGCCGACATCTGCCTTCAAGCCTAACCGGAGAAAATAATTTATGACAATTTCAGCCGATCTCATTCTTAAGAATGCCGTCGTCGTAACGATGGACGAGCAATTTAATCTCTATGAACCCGGTGCAGTTGCGATCCGCGGAGAAACCATTTTGGCTGCCGGTCAACAAAATGAAATCATCCAGCAGTATTTTGCCAATCAGGTGGTAGATTGTCGCGGCAAAATCCTCATGCCGGGTCTGATCAATGCTCACACCCATGTACCCATGACCTTGCTGCGCGGCCTGGCTGACGATCTGCGGCTGGATGTCTGGCTGCTGGGCTATATGATGCCAGTCGAAAGGGAATTCGTTTCTCCCGACTTTGTGCGCCTGGGTACCGGTTTAGCCTGTGCCGAGATGATCCGCGGGGGTGTAACAACCTTTGCGGATATGTATTACTTTGAAGAGGATATTGCAAAAGCCACCGCTCAGGCCGGCCTGCGCGGCATTTGTGGTCAAACCGTGCTGAAATTTCCAACCCCGGATGCTCAATCCTACGAAGAATCGCTTGCCTATGCCCGCGATTACATTCAGCGCTGGAAGAATCATTCACTGATCATCCCGGCGGTAGCACCGCATGCCCCCTACACCTGCACAGATGAAATTCTGCGTGCCTGCGCCCAACTGGCGATTGAAATGGATGTACCGCTTCACATCCATCTTTCCGAATCAGCCCAAGAGGTCGAAAACATGCGCCGGGAACAGGGAATGCCGGTGATCCCGTATGTAAAGAAACTGGGATTACTGGAGGCTAAAGTGATCGCAGCCCATTGCGTCCACGTGGATGAAGGTGAAATGCGCACCTTTCAGCACTATAACACCGGCATTGCTCACAATCCGTCTTCAAATCTAAAACTGGCTTCCGGTATTGCGCCGGTCAAAAAGATGCTGGAGTTGGGTTTGAACGTTGGCATCGGCACCGATGGGCCGGCTTCTAACAATGACCTTGATATGTTTGAAGAGATGCGCCTCGCCTCATTTCTGGCAAAAGGTTCTACCGGCGATCCCACTGCCCTTCCGGCTTTGGCTACCCTGGCAATGGCAACCTGTAATGGAGCCAAAGCTTTGCACGTGGATCATTTGACCGGTTCAATCAAAGCCGGTAAACGCGCCGATTTGATCGTTCTCGACCTTGCCCCAGTGCACAACTCACCCCGCTTTCAGCGAGATCCTCAGGGCATTTATTCTCAAATCGTGTATGCTGCCAAAGCGATGGATGTAAGCGATGTGATGGTCAATGGGCAATGGCTGATGCGCGATCACAATCTGCTCACAGTAAATGAAGAAGAATTGCTGAAAGGGGCCGAGGATTATGCTAAGCGTATTGATATCTTCCTCATTCAGCGTGAGAAATCGCTCCTTTCCAAACTTCTCGCCTTAGGGGAAGCCACCGAAGAGGAAGAGAGTTTTGAAGTTCAGGTCAAAGTTCCGGTCGAGCAAATCGCCCTCATTCAAGATCGGCTCACCGATCCACCCTTTGAAATTTTACGCACCCGCCATTACCGTGAGTACGATGTGTATTTCAACTTTCCACCTCCGGAAGATTCGCGCCTGCGTTACCGCGAGGATCACTTCATTTCACCCACCGGGGAAGTCAACCGGGTGCGCACGCGTCTGACTTTGCTCGGACCCACCCGCGAATACTCTTTTCCCCAAAAAGTTTTGCTCTCCCGTAGCCGTTATTTAGCCACCGCAACGCAGAGTTTGCGCTTTTACCGTGAATACTTTAAACCCATCAGTGAAACCGAAATTGAGAAAGAACGACTGCGCTATCTGGTGCGCTATCAAGACACGGAGTTTTTCATCAACCTTGATCATGTGCAAAAACCCGAACTGGGGAATTTCCTGGAAATTAAGAGCCGCACATGGAGCCGTAAAGATGCTGAATTAAAATCCCGGCTGGTGGTTGAAATTTTGGAAAAATTAGGTGCATCACCTCAGCAAACCATTTCTCAGGACTACATCGAACTGGTCAAAGCATGATCATCCCGATAATCTCAAAAAGGACGGCCCAGAATGACAAAACAGGCCAATAAATCAACCATCAATGTGTTGTTTCTGGCATCAGAAGCTGCCCCGCTGGTCAAGGTGGGAGGACTGGGAGATGTAGCCGGTTCGCTTCCCCCTGCTTTGCGCCAATTGAACTCTCCTGTTTGGACAGGTCCGCAACTGGATGTTCGTCTGGTCCTGCCTTTTCATGAGGAAATCAAGCACAAAGTGCGCGAACCGCGTTTTGTTGCCTCTTTTTTGGTTGACCATCCCGGTGAAGATCTGCCTGCGAAAGCCTTTCTCACCGAAGTCAATGGGCTGCCCGTCTATCTCATTGAAGGGCCTCCGATTCTGCCGGATATGCCGGTTTATAGCAGTGACGCTGCACTGGACGGAGAAAAGTATGTTTTCTTTTCCCTTGCAGTATTGGAAATGATGAAACATCTCGATTGGAAGCCAGATATCCTTCATGCCAACGACTGGCATACAGCTGCCAGCCTTTACGCCTTGCAAATCCGCCAAAAGAACCAACCTGAGTTTCAAAACATCCGCAAAATCCTCAGTATCCACAACCTGCCTTTTATGGGCAAAGACGCTGAAGAAGCGCTGATTAAGTACGGCATTCCCCGTGCGAAAGACAAACGACTGCCCAGGTGGGCAACCCTGTTTCCCCTGCCGCTGGGTTTGCTGGCAGCCGATCGCATCATTGCCGTTTCTCCGGGTTATGCGGAAGAAATTTTGACTCCCGAATTTGGCTGCGGCTTGCAAGAATTCCTGAAAACACGGCGATCTTCGATATCAGGGATTTTGAACGGTTTGGATCAGGAATCTTGGAACCCCCAAACTGACCCGGCACTCATCGAGCATTATTCACCTGAGACACTGGAACGACGCTCCCTGAATAAGAAGACCCTTCAGGAGGACTTAAGCCTGCCCGTCGAAGCCGATACTCCCTTGCTGATTATCATCAGCCGGCTGGATCAACAAAAAGGAATAGACCTCGCTATTGCCGGGCTGCGCCAAATGGCAGCCCAAAACTGGCAATTAGTTTTACTGGGTACCGGCGACCCATTACTGGAAAGTGATTGCCGTAGTCTGGAAGCCGAATTCCCAGAGCGTGTCCGCGCTGTCATCCGCTTCGATGCCGGGTTCGCCCGCCGCATGTATGCCTCTGGAGATATTCTCTTGATGCCCTCGCGCTATGAACCCTGTGGGCTGGCGCAGATGATCGCGATGCGCTATGGTTGTGTCCCACTGGCACGCGCCACCGGTGGCTTGAAAGACACCATTCAAGATCATGATGATCCTGACCAGTCTACCGGCTTTTTATTCGAGGAGGCCTCACCCCAGGCCTTTACGGCTGCGCTGGAAAGGGCATTGAACCTTTATCCCAACACAGAGGTCTGGCGCAAAATTCAGCGCAACGGCATGCAGCAGGACTTTTCATGGGAAAAATCAGCCATCGAGTACGCCAAAATATACCTTGAACTGACGGAGCAAAGCAAATGAAAATCCGTAGTCTGATACTTGCCGGTGGAGAAGGTACACGTCTCAGTATTCTGACTGCAAAACGCACCAAACCGGCCGTCCCCTATGCCGGAAAGTACCGCATCATTGATTTTCCCCTTTCCAATTGTGTAAATTCACGCCTGTTCGATGTAATGCTGGTTGCCCAATACCGTCCGCATTCACTGATCGAACATATTGGCGCTGGCGGCCCATGGGACTTGAACCGCGATTTTACGGGAGGTGTCAGGATTCTCACGCCATACCGCGCGCGTGGTTCAAGCTGGTTTGTTGGCACTGCGGATGCGGTTCAACAAAACTTCACGTTTATCAAACGCGGCAACATAGATACCATTTTGATCCTTTCTGGTGATCATATTTACACCATGGATTACAATCCGATGATTCAGTTTCATCAGCAAAATCAGGCTGAGGTGACAGTTGCCGTGATGGATGTGCCGCTCGAAGAAGCACCTCGTTTTGGCATTGTGGGCACAGATGAAAATAACCGCATTACTTCTTTCGTTGAAAAGCCGGAAAAACCTCCTTCCACACTGGCTAACATGGGTATTTACTTATTTAATCTGGATACCCTCAATGAAGCCCTGTGGGAAGATCACTTGAGGCAGGATTCGCAACATGACTTTGGCAAAAACATTCTTCCCCGTCTGGTCGAAACCGGCCATCGGGTATTTGCCTACCGCTATCAGGGCTATTGGATGGATGTTGGAACCGTGCAATCCTACTGGCAGGCACACATGGATCTCTTGTGTGATCCTCCTGCCTTCAACCTTTACCGCCCGGATTGGATCATCCACACCCGCACAGAGGAAAGACCTCCCGCTATGCTCCAGCGAGGGACGACAATTGAAGACAGCCTCATTTGTCACGGCTGCCTGATCGAAAAAGGAGCTTCCATCATCCGTTCCGTACTCTCTCCGGGAGTCGTTGTCCGTTCAGGCTGCCATATCGAAGATTCGATCATCCTCACCGATACGATTGTGGATCAAAACACCCGCATTTTGCGCTCCATACTGGATAAACGGATTCAAGTCGGCAAAAATTGCCAGATCGGCGAAAAAACGGACGACCATTTGGAATTTGCGATGATTGGAAGAAACAGTATTGTGCCGGACGGCACAATCATTCACGCCGGTAGTACGGTTGGGACGGATGTGGTATCATCGGATTATACGGGGAACGAGGTAAAACCCGGAGAATTCATTCAAACACGGAGATTACCCAATGAAATTTAAACGCGCCGCGGGAATCATCCTTCATCCAACGAGTTTACCGGGTCCAGATGGAATCGGAGATCTTGGACCTGAGGCGTACCGCTGGATCAATTTTCTTGCTGAATCCGGTTGTAAGCTGTGGCAGGTACTGCCGCTTGGGCCAACCGGTTACGGCGACTCTCCTTATCAGTGCTTCTCGGCGTTTGCCGGTAATCCATATCTGGTGAGTCCGGCTCTGCTGTTGGAAGAGGGTCTCTTGAGGCGAAGCGACCTGACCGACCGCCCGGAATTTAATCCGATTCGGATTGATTATGGTGAAGCCATCAACTGGAAATTAAAAATTCTTGACCGCGCTTATGATAACTTCAAGCGCCAAAACGATTCCAAGCTTCATGATGAATATCATCATTTCATGGAACATGAGGCTGATTGGCTGGACGATTTTGCTCTCTTCATGGCAATCAAAGAAGCCAATGGAGGCGTTTCATGGGATAACTGGCCCAAAGAACTGCGCACTCGCCAGCCGGCGGCAATCGAGCAATTCCAAAAGACCGAAGCAGACCGCGTTCAACGGCATGCCTTCCGCCAGTTTTTATTTTTCCGCCAGTGGCTGGATTTGAAGGCATACGCCAATCAAAAGAACATTCAAATCATCGGAGATATCCCCATCTTCGTGGCTTACGATAGCGCAGATGCCTGGTCAAACCCGGAATTGTTTTACCTCGATGAAGAAAGCAAACCAACCGTTGTTGCCGGTGTCCCGCCGGATTACTTCTCTCCCACCGGTCAGTTATGGGGGAATCCTCTCTACAAGTGGGAGGTGCACCGCCAGCAGAACTTCCGCTGGTGGATACGACGAATGCAGGCCACCTTGCGGCTGGTGGATATTGTGAGACTGGATCATTTTCGCGGTTTTGCGGGTTATTGGGAAGTACCCTTCGGCATGCCAACGGCGGAAATCGGTCGCTGGGTCAAGGGCCCAGGAGCCGAACTATTCCATGCCTTTCGAGAAGCGCTGGGCGACCTGCCAATCATCGCTGAGGACCTTGGCGTAATTACCCCGGATGTGGTGGAACTGCGCGATTCGTTTGCCCTGCCCGGTATGAAGGTCTTCCAATTTGCCTTCACGACCGACCCGCTGGACCCATTCCTGCCGCATAATTACGAAACCAATTGTGTGGCCTACACCGGCACCCATGACAATGATACCGCCCTGGGCTGGTATCAAAGCGCACCGGAAAAAGAACGCGATTTCATCCGCCGCTATCTCGCCCGTTCTGGCGAGGACATTGCCTGGGATATGATTCGCGCTGTGTGGTCTTCGGTTTCAGTTTTTGCCCTGGCCCCCATGCAGGATGTGCTGAGTTTGGGAAATGAAGCCCGTATGAACCTGCCCGGCAGAGCCAGTGGTAACTGGGGTTGGAGGTTACACCCCGAAGCCTATACCCCGACAATTCTTAAACGGCTCAAAGAGGTCAATTACCTGTACGCCCGAATGGATATCGAACGTACTTCAGAATCTGAAATACCAGCCGATTATCCTTTATAAAGCCAGGCTGTATCTCTTTTGTGTAACCCACCAACCCGCACCTGCCCTGAATTAGTCAGGTGAATTTGGAAAGGCCAAAAAGGCTTTGCAACCTATCATAAAACCTGAGCATGGACTTGCGCCTGTCAGATAAATAATCAATTCAAGAATTCTCACGATTGGCAAGGGAAGCAAGGTAAATGCCGCTCAAAATCATTCCCCCGCCAATCACTTCATTTAGCAACGGCGTTTCTCGAAGGAAAATCATTGCCAGAATCGTCGCCCCAACAGGTTCACCCAACAAAGCAAGAGAGACAAAAGTTGCCGGTAAATACCGCAACGCCCAGTTGAAAGATGAATGCCCAATCACCTGTGGGATGATGGCCAGTAAGAGAAACCATCCAAAAACTGACAGAGGATAGCCGGTGAACGAGTAACCATTCAGCGCAGCCAGAACGATCAATACCACCGCAGCTGTTGAATAAACCAGTAAAGTATACGACCGCAACGAAATCAAGGGTCGGATCTTCCGTCCTACCAGCAGGTAGCCGGCTGCCATCCATGCCCCCATCAACGCGAGCAGATTCCCAAGCAACGCTTTGCCCTGAAAAAACGAGCTCAGCGAGGCACAAACCAGCCGGCTCTCTTCCCAAACACAGACCTGACTGGCAGCCACCACCACTCCTCCGATAAGCGCCAGACCCAGCCCCCACCAGACTTCCTTTATCATCCGCTCTTTGAGGAACAAAGGAGAAAAAATGGCAACCCACAGAGGTGTGGTTGTAACCAGGACAACCGAACTGGCAACACTGGTCAGTTCCAATGAGACAATCCATGCGGCAAAATGAACGGCAAGAAAAACACCCGCCAGGAGTGCCTGTAACTTACCACTTGCAGGCAGGGCAATCACGTCCCGCTGCGCCTGCCGGAATGAAAATGGCAGTAAAATCAAACTGGCCAGCCCCAACCGGTAAGCCGCAATGATCAGAGAAGGCGCATCCTGTTGGGCATAACGGATAAAAATAGCAGCGGTTGAAACCGCCAATATGCCAATCACCAGGATGGCGGAAGCGAAACGGTATGATTTCTGTGGTGAGGACATAATCACCCTATTATATCCCAGAGGAATGCTTGACAAACGGGTATCGGCTGGCTAGAATAACTTTATCCCATTACTACAAAACCGGTCAAAAAACCAAACAAATAATTGCGGGGAGGTGTCTGGAGCTTTTCAATTTTCAGCATTTTATCAGTATGTAATCAAGCAATTCATTTTCACCCAACCATTAAGTTTCCCTTTTGCATTCTGATCCAACTCTATTTCAACCAAACGGAGGTTCCAATGACCCATATTATTACAAGCCTGTGTCTGCGCGATGGCGGCTGCGTGACTGTCTGCCCGGTGGAGTGTATTGTGCCGGGAAAACCGCAAGAACAATACCCATGGTTTTACATAGACCCGGATACCTGCATTGATTGCGGTGCATGTGTGCCGGAGTGTCCGTATGCGGCTATATTCCCCGAAGATGAAGTTCCCTCAGCCTATGTCGCCCGCGGCGGTGAACGACAATCCATGCCGGTTGGCACTCCCGGCTTCACGGAGGTTTATGACGGTGTAAACCACGATGGCGAGCCGGTTCATCTGGAAGCCACCCGCACCCTCAAGCCCGGAGAGGTGGTTGATCTGACCCCAGATATCCCCAAAAATTACGAGTACTTCAAGGAAGGCCCCGGCTACAGCGCGGCTGGCTAGTCTTTACCAGATTTTCCCTTCAGGGTTGTTATCGGTGGAATGAAGAAAATTACCGGTGAGCGATATATTCTCACCGGTGAAAACACAAGTTTCTTTTACCACTGATTCAACAACCCTGTTTTTTTGTAAAAAATCAGCCAAAGGAGGTAAAGAAAGTCAATGACCCAAGAAAACGTGCGCATCGAAAGAGACTCACTGGGAGAAGTAATGGTGCCGGCAAATGCCCTGTACGGCGCCCAGACCCAGCGGGCTGTCCTCAATTTTCCAGTGTCCGGTATGCGGCCCTACCGCGCTTTTATCTGGTCAATGGCATTAATCAAACGCGCTGCCGCTGAAGTGAACCATGCGGTGGGTCTATTGGACGAACAACGTGCCAACGCCATCATTCAGGCTGGCGAGGAGATTATGGCCGGTCAATGGAATGATCAATTCGTTGTAGATCCTTTTCAAGCCGGTGCCGGAACCAGCCACAACATGAATACGAATGAGGTCATCGCCAACCGCGCCACTCAAATTTTAGGCGGTTCAATTGGCGAATATCGGGTTCACCCCAATGACCATGTCAACATGTCCCAGTCCACCAACGATACCATCCCAACAGCAATTCGTCTGGGTTGTTTGTGGCGGCTGGATGAATTAACCTTCATCATTCAAAAATTGGTGGAAGCGTTAAAAGATAAAGCCATTGAATTTGATGACATCGTCAAATCTGGACGTACACACTTGCAGGATGCTGTGCCGGTCCGCCTGGGTCAGGAATTTGGGGCATATGCCCGGGCTGTGGAACGCGACCGCGAACGAATCGAACGCGCCGCCGAGGGACTGCGCCGTTTAGGGATTGGCGGCACGGCTACCGGTACTGGTTTGAACGCCCATCCAGAATACCATGCCCGCATGGTGGAAGTGCTTTCGCGGGTTTCCGGCCTCAAACTGTATACTTCCGACAATTTGTTTGAATCCATGCAATCCATGGCCGATATGGCCGACTTCTCGGCTTCTTTGCGTACCCTGGCGTTGACCCTCACCCGCATCGCCAATGATCTGCGTCTGCTCTCTTCGGGACCGGCAACAGGTCTGGATGAAATTCGGCTGCCGCCGGTTCAACCGGGCTCTTCTATCATGCCCGGGAAAGTAAACCCCGTCCTGGCCGAAATGTTGAACATGGCAATGTATCATATTATCGGGTTGGATACCGCTGTGGCATTGGCCTCTCAGGCTGGACAGCTGGAATTGAATGTGATGATGCCGATCATCGCCCATGACTTATTTGAAATGATGCACGTGATGATTGGTGCAATCAGCGCATTTACAGATAAATGCGTCGTGGGCATAAAAGCCAACCGCGCCAAAGCCGAAGGCTGGCTGGCGCGCAATACGATTGTGGTCACCGCCCTGAATCCGATTATTGGCTATCTAGCAGGCGCCGCCCTAGTCAAAGAAGCGCTTAGCCGCGATTTAACCGTACAAGAGGTTGCGCTCGAAAAAGTGCGCGAAGGCGCATTAAAACACAAAGATACCGGTCAACCGCTGAGCGAAGAAGAAATCCGCGCTGTGTTCAGCGATATGCGCAAATTGACTGAAGGTGGATTGTTCGGCGGCGGAGGCGGTGGCGGATAAACCTATTCAATCTTTTGGCTGGCGTACACCGCAGATCCCACAATACCGGCATTGTTCAAGAACAATGCCGGTGTTATTTTTGCTCTGGTAGAAATATAGGGCAGGAATTTTTCCACATTTTTACTCAGGCCGCCGCCGATAATGATCAATTCCGGCCAGAAGAGTCTTTCCATCTCACTTAAGAATTCCTGCAGCCGTTTGGCATATTTTTTCCATGACAGGCCTTTTCGCTGCCGCGCCGCATCTGAAGCCCGCCACTCAGCATCTTTTCCACGGATCTTGAGATGTCCAAACTCAGCATTCGGCACCAAAATGCCATCGGTAAAAATGGCCGTACCTATTCCCGTCCCAAGAGTGATTACCAGCACAACCCCTTTCACATCTTTACCGGCTCCAAATTTCATTTCGGCAATACCGGCAGCATCGGCATCATTCAAGGTGAAAGTACGGCAACCGGTGTACTGGGTCAGCAGTTCGTTGACATTCGTTCCAATCCAACTGGGATGAATGTTAGCAGCCATCATTGCGATTCCTTGCAAAATAGGGGCAGGAAAGCCACAGCCAATGACCCCCTCATAGCCAAACTGGTGAACAAGTTCGGCACAAGTTTGGGCAACGTCTTCGGGTTTTGCACCTTCCGGGGTTGGCAGCCGTTTGCGCTCGGTCAGCAATGAACCGGTTACCGGGTCAACTACAGCTCCCTTGATACCAGATCCGCCAATGTCAATCCCTAAAATCTCCATTTTGCTCTCCTTCCCTGTCAGTTATGGACACGCATTTTGCAAGTGCTCTTCAAATGTCTTTGCAAAGGAATGTTTCCTTGAACCATCACATCGAGCGCGGAAGTAAAAGTAAGGCGAATCCGCGGGATAAGCCACCGCCTGAAATGCACTCAACGAGGGATTACAAATTGGGGCAGGCGGTAAACCGGTATTTTGATAAGTATTGTAAGGTGAATTGACCATCAAATCATCGCGGCTAAGCGGATTTGTCCACCACGTCTGTTGAATTGAATTATATCCCAATGCGTATTGAACGGTTGGATCAGCATCCAGTTTCATGCCGGCTCTCAAGCGATTATAGAACACCGAAGCAATCATTGGCCTTTCCTCTTCGACCACTCCCTCGCGGTGGACGATGGAAGCCAGCGTAACGGCTTCATGTAATGTTAAGCCCTGCCGGGAGAAACCCTCACGAAGGTTAGCATCCACCTGCTCATTGAAGCGATCCAAAAAGGCAGCAACCACCTCGCGAACACTTGCATCCCGCCTGAAGCGGTATTCACCGGGAAAAAGATAACCTTCCAGACTCATGCCGGTCGAATCCCTGCCAGCCGGATGCCATTCGGAGGGGGGATTGCGCACAAATTGAAGGAACTCCTCGGGTGTAATTTGCAGCCCCGATGTCGGCAGAGATGCAGCGATTTCCTCAACCCGCCAGCCTGCCAGAATCACAAAAGTTATCTGATCCGGGGTAGCATCCAGCAATTGATGCCCGATTTCAATCGCGTTCCACGCCGGACTGATTTCATACTCTCCTGCCTGAATTGCCGTGTCCAATCCGGAGTAAACCATGTAATCTCGAAAAGCTTCATAATCGCGGATAAGACCTTCGCGTTGCAGTCGAATGGCAACCTGCTCAGCCGTTTCCCCGCGTTGAATGACAAACGGGCGAGGTGTTGCCTGAGGTTCCAGCGGAGTTGTCAGCTCCGCATATTTCAACAACAACTTCAGAGAATACCAGTAACGATCAAAAACATCTAATTTTGAACTGGCATAACCAAAACGCTGCTCCGCCAGGACAGGGATTTGCACCAGCATCCAGCCCAAAGCAACCATGCCCATCAAACTGATCAGCAGCAACAAAAAACATCCAAACGAAAGGCCTCCGCGCTTTGATTTTGCCATGCTCATCCTTCTTCTACTGGAAAAATGGAATCACGACTATTCAGGTAGGATTGTAATATGACAGCAGCCGCCAGATCATCCATGTGGCCGCGCCGCTGGCTTTGTTTGACGCCCATTTTCTTTCGGGCGTTGCGGGCAGTTTGGGTGCTGCCACTTTCATCCCATAAGATCACAGGAATTTCAGTTTGCGAGCGAATCGCTTCAGCCAACCGTTGAGCTTTTCTTCCCATTACGCCCGGCATACCATCCAGTTCCACTGCCTGCCCAATCACGATTTCAACAACCCCCCATTCTTGAGCAATCTGAACGATATTGGCTGCATCTGCTATGCGTGAAACATGCTTTAGCACCAACAGCGGATTCGCAATGGTTCCGGTTGGGTCCGATATGGCCAGTCCGATTCGCTTTTCACCCGGATCAACGGCCAGCACCCGCCCTCGTTCAAGGCTCATCGTTCCTCCACAGCCATGCGAAAAGTAAGAAAAGGCAAACGCGACCACCACCCCGGACGCACGATGATTTCGGGTAAGCTGGCAAGACGGAACTGCTGTTGAATCAATGTGAGGGCATTTTCCAGCGGCAACCCACGAATTGCTGCCGTTAACTGCGCCGCTTCAATCTTCTCTTCAATCCATCGGGAAGCTTCGATTGTGAATTCTATGGATTCTCCCTCAATAAAGTTTTTCACCCTGCGGTCATGGATTTGATAGGTTTCTTCTACAGCAGCCATACCCTCTGGCAGGTTAGCGTTCATTGCGTCATTCAGGATGCGATCCAGATGAGCCTGATCATAAGCCCACCCCTCAAATTCCACCTGCATATTGAGGACAAACCGATCTGCCAGTTCTCCAATTCCCGGCTGATAAACTTTTTCAATCACCTGGTGAATGACCAGCGTTTCCGGCAGCAGGGTTTTTCCAGGCGGGATCGCATTTTGCAATTCCTGCAAGGCATCTTCCGCAAGTGAGGTGATCAAGGTGTCATATACGCGTGCTGCATCTGCTTCGCTGACCACCCTGCCCTGCCGGTCGCTACCGCCAAACACCGCCTGCGGATTTTCCACGGCCACTGCCAACCCAAGGTTTCCTTCCACCGTACCCAATGCCCGAGGTGGAACATTTCCCTGACTTCCGGCAGCCAACGCCCGCACGGCCACTTCACGGCTTTGCCCGTTACCGGCCGGTATGGTGACGTTCCGGGTAGTTTCAAATCGAATGAAAGGCTCATTCAAAGTCCGAAGGATTGTACCCTGGGGGACAGAAACCACCCCATCGGTCAAATTGGTCAAAATGACCGTACCGCTTGCTTTTTGGTCGCCAACCTGCTGAACGCCACTGGCATCTGCCGAAAGAGTTCCCTGCACCTTGACCCTGAACACCTCGACAGGCAGCAAACCAGAAGGAGATACCACCTCAATTTGCGGGCTTGCCCGAATTTGCATCTCGATAGTTTGTTCTTCCTGATAGGGATCGAGGGAAATGGTTGCAGAAGGGAGGAAAAACAACATCAGGCTGAGAAAACTGCTCAGCCCCAATAAAAAGAACACCAACCTCACCCAATTCTTTTCCGGGCGGTGACGCGTTTCATCCAATAACCGACGAAGTGCGTCAGGATTGGCTTTCTGAGTTTTACGATACCGTAGCAGCCTCCGCCTGCGGGTTGAAGGCTGCCATGTCATCCTTTGGGCAGCCGGTATCGTCGGAAAAGCGGCGATCCCCAGTTCCTTCGCCTCCAGGATAAGGTCTTGATCCTGTGTTACCAGACCAACCTGACCACCCAGAGCTTGCGCCTGTCTTTGCAGCAGAATCAAATCCAGGCGTTGGAGTAACGGCGGGCGGCGGCGGGGAAGCACCAGCAGAATACGCCTCGCTTTGCTCCAGGACATCTTGTCGCGAATCGAGATGTAGTCATCATGGGTTTCCAGACGAATGATTTGGGTTTTCATTAAGAACACAAACAACGGGAATGGATTTATGGTAATTATACACGTCGGGTGGGCTGACCGTACTCCCACAACCGCCGAATTTCCTCAGCCCCCAAATCCCGCCATTCCCCCGGTTGCAAGCCCTCCAGCGTAACTGGCCCAATTGCTACCCTCACCAGCCGGAGGGTGGGAAAACCCACCGCAGCCGTCATGTGCCGGATTTGTCTTTTGCGTCCTTCCTGCAGCACCAATCTCAACCAGCTGGTTTCTCCATGAGGTGTGATTGGCTTACTGCGCGGCGGGAGGTTGGGCTCTGGGATCATCAGCGCATCGCACCGCCGGGTCTTTTTGCCCTTAACCATTACCCCTCTTTGCAAAGCAGCCAGTGCTTCCTCAGTAACCTTCCCTTCCACCTGTACCAGATAAGTTTTCGGAATGCGGTGTCGGGGATCGGTCAAAAAGTGAATCAAACGCCCCTCGTCACTGAGAATCAACAATCCTTCACTGTCCAAATCCAGACGTCCGGCAGGATAAACCTCCGGGATGGGTATATATTGTTTCAGGGTTGGACGACCCTCAGAATCCTGAAAGGCAGTCAGCACACCGTAGGGTTTGAAAAACGCAATCGCTCTCATCGAAATTTAGTTCGATTTATACAACCAGCAGAGTGATTCCGATTATAATCAATACAATCGAAAAATTGTTTGATGAGTGGTTTGAAAAAATCTAAAGGATCAGCCATGCCAAAATGGATATTCCCCTCCATAATCCTGCTGCTGTTGTTGAGCAGTTGCAATTTGCCGGCCAGTGGCACATCAACCCCAACCGTTGATTTTGTCGGCACGCAGGTAGCCGCAATCCTAACCAGCCAGCCGACCGTTCAACCTTTGCCAACCGAAACACCCGCGCCGCCAGTGCAGCCAACCGAGTCACCTGTTTCATCACCCAGCCCAAGCCCCTCTTCAGAACCATCTCCAACCGCCACACCATTGAGTGATGATCCCCGCCAGTTTTTGGGCAATCCTACCTTCGTTGATACGCTTGAAAGCGGCCGATCTTTTGGATTGCAGGACAAGCCGTACGATGACGATTACACCTTCATTCGCGTCGAAAATGGCGCCCTGGTATTGACCAGCCGTTATGCCACCGGTTATCGCGGTTGGCGCACCGGCGGCACCAAAATCGGCAATGCCTATCTGGAAACACTGGTACGAACCGGCGAATGCAGTGGGTTGGATACCTATGGTTTGGTTTTTCGTTCGCCGGATTTCGTGAAAGGTTACTGGTTCCAGCTGACTTGCGACGGCAAATGGGCATTCGGTTACTGGGATGGACAGCAGTATGTCAATCTGGCTGAGGGCGGCAACGTCAACGACGCCATACGCACCGGTTCCAATCAAACCAACCGCATCGGGGTTTATGCCGTAAGCAGCAACTACACCCTGTATGTTAACGGTGTCAAAATTCGCGAAATCAGCGATAGTACCTTTACCGAACCCGGATCCTTCGGCATTGTCATTGCAGCCCGCAACACCCCCAATTTTACGGTGTATGCCGAAGAATTTGCTTACTGGCGCCTGGAGTAGGAATGGAACTGACCATAGATCCTCGCCGTCAAGCCATCATACAGCAGGCACGCCAGTGGATTCGCGAAAATCCGGTGTTCATGGATACAGAAACAACCGGTTTGGATAAAAACGCTGAAATTGTCGAAATCGCCGTCATTGACTGTGATGGGTCAATCCTGTTTGAATCCTTTGTCCGCCCATCCCGACCGATCCCACCGGATCTAACGGCAATTCATGGGATAGACAATCAAATGGTAAAAAAAGCCCCCACCTTTCCGGTGGTTTGGGCGTCCTTACGAACCTACTTACTTGACCGCAAAATCGCTCTATACAATGCTGAATTTGACCTGCGAATGATGCGCCAATCCTATGAAATCTATAAACTGGCCTGGAAAGAACGGCTGACCACTCTTGACATCATGCAGTTGTATGCCGCCTATCGCGGTGAATGGGATGCAACTCGCCGCGCATATCGTTACTTCAAATTAGAAGAAGCCGGTAAAAGCCTGCGGATCCCTTTGCCCAATTCCCATCGCGCTGCTGATGATGCCCGACTGACCCGGGCATTGCTATACGCAATCGCCGGCATGGATTATTCATTCGGCAAACCGGAATGAGCCTCCCAGAATTATTTTCCACTCAAAACGCCATCGCCCAGACCCCCTTAAACCGTAAAATTTTTTTACGGGGTGAACCCGGCAGCGGTAAAACCACCGCCGGTCTGGCTCGTTTGGCATACCTGTTGGATAAAGGCGTACCGGCAGAGCAGATTCTTATTCTGCTCCCCCAGCGCACCCTGGCCAGACCATACTACGACCATATAACACAAAAACCTCTTCCGCCGGGTGGGATACCCACCATCGTAACGCTGGGCGGTTTAAGCCAGCGCACAATTCAATTGTTCTGGCCAGCCATCGGCAGCGAAGCAGGTTTTGCCCAGCCCCATCTACCGCCTTTGTTTCTCACACTGGAAACTGCCCAGTACTACATGGCCAAAGTAGTTGAGCCGTTTCTAGAGCGAGGTTATTTTGAACAGCTGGTGATTGACCGTAATCGTCTGTACTCCCAATTGCTGGATAATCTTAACAAAGCCGCCCTGGTTGGTTTTGCGTACACCACGCTTGGCGACCGGTTGAAGCAGGCCTGGAATGGTCAGCCCCAGCACCTGATTTTGTTCGATCAGGCGCAGGAATGCATCAATGCTTTTCGAAACTACTGCCTTGAACATAATCTACTCGATTTTTCCTTACAAATTGAGTTGTTTTTACATCATCTCTGGCGCTCTTTTCTGGTGCGAAATTACCTGCAAAGCCATTACCGCCATCTGATTTACGATAATGTGGAAGAGGATGCCCCTGCAGTCCATGATGTCGTTCGGGATTGGCTGCCGGTATTCGAATCAGCCCTGCTGATTTATGACCAGCAGGGCGGTCATCGCATTTTTCTGGGGGCTGATCCACAATCGGCTGCATCACTGGCCGGTTTGTGTGATGACATTGTTGAATTTCCGCCCAGCCTGATCTGCCCTGCGGCGATTCGCCAGTTCCAATTCGCCCTTGTTAAAGCCGTGCAGCGCGACTTGAAAATGGATGATGTCTCACCCCAAATCAAAACCGCATTCACGCATCTACCCGCCCGTTTTTACCCGGAAATGGTGGATATGGTTAGCAGCACCATTCACCAACTGGTGCATGAAAAGCAGGTTGCACCCGGAGAAATTGCAGTGCTTGCGCCGTTTGTCTCCGATTCGTTGCGCTTTTCACTGATGAACCGCCTGGAACAATATCAGATACCTGCCCGCTCTCACCGCCCCTCGCGCAGCCTGTATGACGAACCGGCTGTTCGCACCCTCATCACGCTGGCAAAGCTGGCACATCCGCATTGGAAAATGCCTCCCACCCGTGAGGAAATCCGCGCTATGCTGGTGCATTGTATTGAAGACCTTGACCTTGTCCGCGCCGATTTGTTGATGCAGATGGGAACGGCGCCCAAAGGCTCACCTTTTGCCTTGCGTCCTTTTGAGGAAATTCGTGGAGAAGGAAGAGAAAGAATCACCTATTCAGCCGGATTGCGTTATTCGCGGCTGCGTGCCTGGCTTTTGAACTACATTGAGCAGCAAGAAGAACAGGAACTGGATGTGTTTTTTGCCTTTTTGTTTGGTGAAGTATTATCCCAGCCTGGCTATGGTTTTCACGAACAACTGGACAATGCAGCAGTAACTGCCCGGTTGATTGAATCCATTCAGAAATTCCGCCAGGTAATTGAACCGGTGCGCAGCCAGCAGCCCGACTTTTCGGTTGGGCTGGAATACCTCAACATGGTCAGGCAAGGGGTGATCTCGGCGCAGTATTTACTGCCCTCAGATGAGGAAGATGCGGTGTTAATTTCTCCGGCTTATTCCTTCATCATCAGCAACCGTTCTGTTCGCTTTCAGTTTTGGTTGGACTGCGGCAACATTGGCTGGTGGGAACGCCTGTATCAACCCCTTACCCACCCCTACATCCTCAGCCGTCACTGGGCGGCGGGAAGATTATGGACGGATGCTGAGGAATACGAAACCAATCAGCAATCCCTGATGCGCATCATCTACGGCTTAACTTACCGCTGCCGTGATCAAATCTTCCTCTGCACCAGCCGGGTGAATGAACGCGGCGCCGAGGAGCGCGGCGCTTTGCTGCTGGCTTTTCAGGGGTTGCTGCGCAGGCTGCACCAGCGGGAGCAAGCCCATGAATAACCGCCATCAACCCCGCCCCAAACAATCTCAAATTCTGAATTATTCCGGCGGCTGGATGGGAGTATCTGCCGTTCCGGGCAGCGGTAAGACTTATACACTTTCATTGCTGGCTGCCCAAATCATCACCGGCGGGTTGATCGGTGAAGAACAGGAAGTTCTGATCGTTACGCTGGTCAATTCAGCCGTAGATAACTTTGCCAGTCGGATTGGTTCCTTTGTTGAGCAATTCGGTTTGATGCGCGATATGAATTACCGCGTTCGCACCCTGCATGGGCTGGCTCATGATATTGTGCGTGAGCGTCCCGATCTAGCCGGCCTTTCTGATCGTTTCAGCATTGCCGACGACCGGGATAGTGATGAAATCGTCAAAGCCGCAGTTTCAGGATGGATTCGATCTCACCCGGAATTTTTACTGGAGTGGACCAACCCGGCTTTCAATCTTCAAAAAAACTCTGACCTGCCCAGGAAGTGGGAAGATTTACTGGTAAAGTTAGGTCGTGCTTTTATCCGTCAGGCAAAGGATTTGCAGCTTTCGCCACAACAACTGCGCGACCGGTTGAACAGCACGCATTATAACCACTCCCTGCTTCAATTTGGACTGGATATTTACGAAGCCTATCAACGCGGGCTGATTCTCCGCAGTCTGATTGATTTTGATGACCTCATCACGCTGGCGCTCAGTGTATTGATGACCGATTCGGATTACTTGCAGCGATTGCGGCATCGCTTCCCCTATATTCTGGAGGATGAAGCCCAGGACAGTTCCCGCTTGCAGGAAGAAATCCTGCGCCGGCTGGCTGGAGAAGAAGGCAACTGGGTGCGGGTGGGAGATCCCAATCAGGCAATTTATGAAACCTTCACGACCGCCAGCCCTGAATATTTGCGCCGTTTTCTCAAACTCAATCGCGTCAAAGCCTGTGACCTGCCCGATTCGGGACGCTCAACAGCCAGCATTATCCATCTGGCTAACGAACTAATCCGCTGGACGATGGAAGACCATCCGGTTGAAGCATTGAGGAACGCGCTGACCCCGCCCTTCATCCGACCCACCCCCCCGGGTGACCCGCAGCCAAATCCTCCGGATGACCCCAATGAAATTTATCTTTTCTTAAAGAAATTTTCTCCGGATGCAGAAATCAAAGCCGTCGTTGATTCGCTCAGGCGCTGGCTTCCGCAGCATCCGGATCAAACCGTGGCGGTGCTGGTGCCCCGCAACGAACGCGGCAGCAAAGTGGTCAACTCGCTGAAAAACGCCGGTCTGCCTGTCATTGAATTGTTGCAATCCAGTCAGACGACCCGACAAACCGCCGCAGCGCTGGAAAAAATTCTCAAAAGTCTGAACAAAGCCGCCGATTCCCGCTTACTGGGAGATGCTTTCAAAGAAGTGGTACGATTCCTTTACCCGGATAACACCCTTGATAATGCCGTTGTCCAGCAAGCAGCACAATTGTTGGTAACCAATTCCTTCCCGGAAAACTACCTCTACCCTCGCGTCGAAACCAACTGGTTAGATGAGCTGCACGCACACCAGGCTTTACCCCCACAAGTCATCCAAATTCTGGAAGACTTTGCACTACTCATGCGCCGCTGGCAGCAGGCCATTTTACTGCCGATTGACCAGTTACTTCTGACCATCGCTCAAGACATCTTCCGTGAACCTACCCAGCTGGCGCTGTCACACAGCCTTGCCTTACTGCTGGGGCGCACTACCCAGCGTCACCCCGACTGGCAGCTGCCGCAATTGACCGAGGAATTGGGGGCAATTGCCCGCAACGAGCGGCGCATCCTTGGTTTCAGCGATGAAGAACCGGGCTTTGACCCCGATGAACACAAAGGCAAAGTTGTGGTCGCTACCATTCACAAGGCCAAAGGGTTGGAATGGGATCGGGTTTACCTGATGTCGGTCAACAATTATGACTTTCCCTCTGCTCAAGGATTTGACCATTACTACTCTGAAAAATACTTTATCCGTAACCAGCTCAATTTAGAGGCCGAAGCGCTCAACCGATTGAAAGCTCTTGCCAATGGGGAGCTGACCACACTGTATCTGGAAGAGGGAATTGCTACCCAGCAAGCCCGGCTGGATTATTGCGCTGAGCGCCTGCGCTTGTTATATGTCGGCATCACCCGCGCTCGCCGTTCTTTGATTATCACCTGGAACACGGGTAAAAACACCCAGGGCGGCGAGAACTCCCCCGCTTTGCCCTTTGTCCATCTCCAAAAGTTCTGGGAGGAATACCGTCGTGAAATTTCCATCTGATTTTGCCTTCAGCCAGAATAATTTACAGGATTTTGTTGAATGCCCCCGCCGTTTTGAATTACGCTACCTGTTGCGTCAACCCTGGCCAGCCATTCAATCACAGCCGGTGCTGGAACACGAACAACACCTGCGCCGCGGGGAAATTTTTCATCAGATGGTTCAGCAGCACCAGATTGGCTTGCCAGTCCCACAAATCAGTACACAGGCTTATGATCAAACCCTGCTGGGATGGTGGGAAGATTATCTTGGCAGCCAGCCGCAGCCCTTACCTGAACATCGTTTCATCGAACACATGCTGCAAATCACTCACGGTGGTTACCGCTTCATTGCAAAATATGACCTGATCGCCATTCAACCCGGCGAAAAAATAATCATTGTGGACTGGAAAACCGGCCGGCGAAAACCACCGCACCGCGTTCTCTCCCGCCGCATTCAAACCCGGCTGTACCCATTTCTTCTATGGAAGTGCTCCAGCGCGTTTGATAAAACCATCTCCTATTCGCCAGAACAAATCGAAATGATTTACTGGTTCACCGCCGATCCGCTCAGCCCCGAGCACTTCCAATATTCCCAAAAACAGGCCGACCTGGATGGTGAGTACCTGCTCGAACTGACTCGTCAGGTTGAACACTGCGCACAGACTGTATTCCCGCTCACTTCCCAGGAACAGCAATGCTCCTTGTGTGTTTATCGTTCACTGTGCAACCGCGGTGTAGCTGCAGGCAGCATGGATGATGAAATGGACAATGAAGTGGACGAGGATAATCTGGACATTGCCTTTGATCAAATTGGCGAGATTGAGTTTTAATGAAACGGCTTTTTGCAGGTATCGAACGCATCTGGCTGGACGCCGAAGACCCTCCCCTCCCACCTTCCATTCGGCAGCTGGCAGGGGAAAACCTCCTGCTGGGGCGCACACTTGCCCGGCGCGGATTCAAATCATTTGAAGATGCACGCGCCTTTCTGGATTATCACTTTTACCACCCCGCCGACCCGTATGAAATGCCGGATGTGGAAAAAGGGGTGAAATTAATCCAAACCGCCATCCTTACCGGAAAGAAAATTGGGGTATGGGGCGATTTTGACGTGGATGGCCAGACCGCCACCACCTTACTGGTTGCAACGTTGAAATCACTCGGCGCAGAGGTGCAATACTACATTCCGGTACGTGAGCGCGAATCGCACGGCGTTCACCTGGATGGGTTGGAACGGATGATCGCTGATGGGGTACAAATCGTCCTCACCTGTGATACAGGCATCAGTGCACACCACGCCGCTAACTTCTTACGCCAGCGCGGCATTGGGCTGGTGATTACCGATCATCACACCCTGCCCGAGCAGCTTCCCGAAGCGGATGCGGTCATTAACCCCCAGCGCCTTCCGGAAGATCATCCCATGCACAGTCTTGCGGGGGTTGGCACGGCCTTTGTCTTTGCCCAAGCGTTGTGCAAAGAAATGGGGAGGCCCGAACTGGTCGAGGAGCATCTCGATCTGGTGGCTTTGGGCTGTGTAGCCGATGTAGCGATTCTGCGTGGGGATACCCGTTACTGGGTACAGCGCGGCCTGGAACTCATGCGTAATCCTCGTCGCCCAGCGCTTCTGCAACTGATGCAAAACGCAGAAATCACCCCGGCGCATTTGAATGAACAGCACATCGGCTTCAGTCTTGCCCCCCGCCTGAATGCAATCGGGCGGTTGGGAGATGCCAACCCGGTTGTCGAGTTCCTTTCCTCAACCAATTCACAAGCCATTGCCGTCTTTGCGACCCAACTGGAAGGTTACAACAGTCAGCGCCGTTTTCTCACCGAACAGGTCTTTCTGGCAGCTTTGCAGCAAATTGATCAAGACCCACGGGTGCTGGAGTATGCGGTGCTGGTCCTGCATCACCCCGAATGGCCAGGCGGAATCAACGGGATTGTTGCCAGCCGGTTGGTGGAAATTTTTCAGCGCCCGGTAATTTTATTGAGTTCACCCCCCGGCCAACCCATGCGCGGTTCGGCCCGTTCAACCGAAGGCATCAACATCACAGCGGCCATTGCCAGTGCGCAACACCTCCTCATTGGTTTCGGGGGACATCCCATGGCTGCCGGTCTGGCATTGCCAGCCGAAAACTTCCTTGAATTTCGACGTTTGGTATCCGCGCATGTCGAATTGCAGCGCGCCCAAAACCGGCAAAAGCCGGTTCTCACGATTGATGCGTGGGTAAAAATCGGGGAACTAAATCTGGATTTCATTCTGGAGCTGGAAAGGCTGGCCCCATTTGGGGCAGGCAACCCGCCTCTGGTTTTTGCCAGCCGCAATCTCACATTACTGGATTCAGCCCCGATCGGTAAAACACAGGAACACCTGATGACCATTGTCGAGGATGAAGAGGGAAATACGCGCCGCGTGATCTGGTGGCAAGGCGCCCGCTCTATACTTCCCGAGGGGCGTTTTGATCTGGCTTATCACGCTCGCCCGGTCAACTTTGGCGGCGATTTAGAAGTGCAATTGGAATGGATTGTTGCCCGCCCGCTGGAAACTGAAACAATTCACCTGTCTGACGCGAACCGCCGCGAAGTAATTGACCTGCGATCCTCTGAGGATGCCCTGCGGGAACTTGATCGGCTGACTATCCCTGCCGATCAAATTCTCTTCTGGGCTGATGGAGAATTCGCACTTGACCTTAAAGTCAAACAGCGCTGGGAGCTTGCCCCGGCCGAAACGCTGGTCATCTGTTCACCCCCTCCTTCTCAGAAAATCTTATCCGACTCAATTCAAAAAGTTCTCCCAAAACGAATCATTCTATGTTCGCTTGCCCAACCGAATGATAAACCCCAGTCTTTTTTACAGGCGTTAACCGCTATGATTCGCTACGCAATTAAGCAGAATGGGGGCAAAGCGCAGATTCCTCGCATGGCAGCTGCATTGAATCAGCGTGAAGAAACCATTCTCGCCGGGGTGGATTGGTTGGTTTGCAAAGGATTCATCCGTATTCTCTCACGAGAGCCGGATTTTCTCATCATCGCTGAAGGCGGGGTGCCAGATCCTTCACAGTTAAGAGATAAAGAAGCGCGGCTTCGATTTTTACTCGAGGAAAGCCGCGCATTTCGTGAATTTTACCAGCAAGCCTCACCAGACAGCCTGATTAAGGAAAAACCCTAATCACTGGAGCGTTTGGGAATTTTGGGAAGCAGCCAGTTGAGGAAAGCGCCTTCACTGCGGGTTTGAAGCAAAACCCTGCCAGGGCCGGTTAAATCAACCACCAGACCTTCGCCACCCAGCACGGTGGTTTTTAATCCGCCTATTGCCCGTACTTTAAAGCCCATTCTTTCGCTGAACGCCACCAGATGTCCGGTGTCCACAGTATAAGTTTCGCCGGCAGCCAGGTCCAGCTCATGAATGGCGCCGTAACTGGAAAGGATCAACGTTCCTGCGCCGCTGCAGCGCAGCATGATCAGACCCTCACCGCCAAAAAATGTGCGCGCCCCAGACCATTTGGTATCGGTTACAACACCTTCCGAGGAGGCCAAAAAAGAACCAGACTGAACTAGGTAGGTTTCATTGGTCAACTCAGTCGTAAAAACATCCCCGGGCAAAGTTGGCGCCAGCAACAGTTCTCCGCCGCGAGCACCTGACCGGAAAGTGTTCACAAAAAAGGACTCGCCGCCCAGTACCGACCGCGCCAGTGATTGCAAAAGGCCGCCCCGCATTTTTGTTTCAACCTGAATATCCGCAGACATGCCTACCATCGCACCGCTTTCAGCGATCACGGCTTCGTTTGGATCGAGCAGCACCTTCGCAATGGAATAAGAGGGACGGAAAAGGATTTCGACTTTCATACCAACATCTCCTTCATATAGAAATTATGTGTATACTGTATCAGAATTTTAAGGTTTTATATCCATTAAATATTTTTTAATTGTACCTACCCAAAAAAGTGGTTTTATAGTAAACTACATCGGCTTGCAACACAGAACAACATGGTTGCTTTCCGCTCTTTGACCTGCCTGCGGCGGGAGCAAAGGGCAATCCCAAGGAAAGGAGGAATCCCTTCATGCGCAGCTACGAGTTGGTCTTCATCCTCCAACCAGAACTGGACGATACAGCCGTTGAAGGACTGGTCGAAAAAGTCAAAGGTTGGATTACAGAAGCCGGCGGCACGGTTAGCAAAATTGATCGCTGGGGAAAACGGCGTTTGGCGTATCCAATTAACAAACGCCGCGAAGGCCAGTACATTTTGTTTGACATGAACATGCCGCCCGCTTTTAGCAGCGAACTGGAACGCAATTTGCGCTTTCAGGAACAGGTAATGCGCTTCTTGATCGTTAATCGCGATTAAGACAAACTCAGGTTCAACAAATGTACTTTGGGAGAATATCATGAGCCGCGGTCTTAACAAAGTCATGATCATCGGCCATTTGGGACGCGATCCGGAAATGCGTTATACCCCTTCCGGAAGACCGGTGACTACATTTAGTGTTGCTACTAGCCGCACCTGGAATACTGCAGATGGCGAACGGCACACCGAAACCGAATGGTTCAATGTGGTTACGTGGGGAAATCTGGCAGAAATTTGCAAACAGTATCTGACCAAAGGACAGCAAGTGTACGTTGAGGGTCGGCTTCAGACCCGTCGTTGGGAGGATTCAGAAGGTATCAAGCATACTTCGGTTGAAATCGTCGCCAGCGAGATGATGATTCTTGGTGACCGCCGTGATAATGCCCAAAACCAAACCCCTCCTTCTCTGGAAGAGGGCGAGGAAGAAGAAATCGAAGATGAATATCCGTTCTAGGAGTAAGATAGTATGACCGACCAAATTCCAGGCGAGAACGAACAGGTTTCCGGACCACGGCGCTTTATGGCCCGCCCCAAAATTTGTCAGTTCTGCGCTGATAAAGACCTGGCAATTGATTACAAAAATGTGGACCTCCTTCGCCGGTATGTTACGGAAGAAGGGAAAATCCGCCCTCGTCGTCAGACGGGTACCTGCGCAAGGCATCAACGGGTTTTAGCGCGAGAAATCAAGCGCGCCCGCCATATCGCACTGCTTCCGTTTGTTGCAGAAGAGTGGAGTGAGGCAATCCGCTAATCCGTTTTTCTTCGGCACAACTTCAGGGCATGGGCAAAAACACGCCCAATGCCCTTTTCTATTTTTTGAATTGGAAAGGTTCATCAGATGGCTAAGACATCCCGACCTGCTGTAGTTTCCCGCAAACAACAAAGCCGGGTTGAAAAAGAACGGCAGCAACGCCGCATCGTTCTCATTGTTAGCATTACCATTGCTGTTGCCGTGATTCTCATTTTGGGTTATGGCCTGCTGGATACTTTTTACCTGCAAAATATGCGCCCTGTGGCTACGGTGGATGGAGAGAAAATCACCCTGGAGCAATTTCAAGCCCGCGCTCGATTCGATCGCTTTCAACTCATCCAGAATACCATTCAACTTGCCCAATATCAGCAGCTCTTTCAGGCTGATCCCAATTCAGCCAATTACTTCACCTCTCAAATTCAACTCAACGTATCCAAACTCAATGACCCCAATCAATTGGGCAACCAGGTTATTGATGAGTTAATTAATGAGGCTATCATCCGGCGTGAAGCCCAGAAATTGGGGCTTACCGTGACCGATGAGGAAGTTGAAAAGGCTTTTCAAGAAGCCTTCGGTTTCTTCCCGGCCGGCACACCAACCCTTGCTCCAACTGCTACCCCCTTCAGTACAGCCACATATTCAGCACAGCAGTTGACTCTCGCCCCCTATACGGCTACCCCAACGGAGGCTCCAACGCCTGAACAGATTGAAACTACCGAAACGCCATCCGATACACCCCTGCCAACCGCCACCATCGGCCCGACCAGTACGCCTTTCCCCACACCTACCGCCATGACAGAAGAAGGCTTCAAAACCGGTCTGGAAAATTATTTGACCACTTTGAAAACCGAAGCTCAGATTGATGAAAAAACCTTCCGTGAAATTGTGCGATCCTCCCTGCTCTATGAGAAGGTCTTTGAAGCCATCACCAAAGATGTGCCAGCCGAAGATGATTGGGTATGGGCTCGCCACATTCTGGTAGCCACACCGGAAGAAGCCGCTGTGGTGGTTGAAGCGCTCAAAAACGGCGGCGACTTCGCCCAGCTGGCAGCCCAATTTTCAACCGATACTTCTAACAAAGACCGCGGTGGTGATTTGGGTTGGTTCGAGCGCGGGCAAATGGTCAGCGAATTTGAAAACGCTGTGTTTGACATGACCGAAATCGGACAGATTAGCGAGCCGGTTCAAACCCAGTTCGGTTATCACATCATCCAGCTGCTGGGTAAAGAACGCCGACCGGTCAGCGAAAGCCGCCTAAGCACACTCAAGCAGCAAAAGTTTGAATCGTGGTTGAACGAAACCAAGGCCAGCCTCAAAATTGAGAGGGATACCAATTGGGTCAACAAGGTACCCACCGTACCCACCCTGCCGCCCGGTTTAGGCTTCTGATCAACTCTTTCCAGTCACAAACCCAACGGAGGTCAATGCAGGCTTGACCTCCGTTGGCTATTGTTTCATTGGGATTTGTTCAACGAACCATCTCTTCTCCCACCTCGTCCAGGCGCAGGGAGATGACCTGACTGGCTGTATCCTTCCCCATGGTCACGCCGTAGATCACATCCGCAACCTGAACTGTGTTGCGATTGTGGGTGATCACGATAAACTGGGTGGTATGACTTAACTCTTGCAGCAGCTCACAAAAGCGTCCAACATTCGATTCGTCCAGCATGGCATCCACCTCATCCAGCACGCAGAACGGGGTTGGAGATACTTTCAGCAGAGAAAAAATCAATGCCACCGCAGTCAGGCTGCGTTCGCCGCCCGAAAGCAGCGACAATCCCTGCTCACGTCTGCCCGGCAGGCGGGCTTCAATATCAATTCCCCCTTCAATTGGGCTTTCCTCGTTTTCTAATACCAATCGGGCTGATCCGCCTCCAAATAACCGCGCAAAATTTTCCTTAAATTCGGCTGCCACCGCGTCAAAGGTCTTGCGAAATTCTTTTTTCATCAGACCGTCCAGTTCGGCAATGATTTCGCGCAAATCCTGATCAGCCTTTTTCAAATCCGCAACCTGCTGAATCAAGAATTCATAGCGCTCCTTTACGGCAAGATATTCGCTATGAGCATCCGGGTTGATGGCGCCCATCCGCCGCAACTGACTGCGCTGACGGTTAATGTTCTCCTCCAGATCAGGGGAAATCTCTTTGACAACCGGTAATTGTTCGACCATTCCCTCCAGGGGCAGAGGGGTTGGGCCAGAAACCTCATTTTGATACTCAAATGCGACCAGACCAAAATCTTCCTCAACCCGCCGCCGCAGACTCTCCAAATTTTCACGGATGCGCCCAAATTCCAGTTGCGCCTGGGTGGCGTGTCTTTCTGCAACAGCCGTATTCTGCTGAGCGGCGCTCAAGTCCTTTTGCAGGTTTTCATACCTGCTTTCCAGTTCATTCAGTTCTTCCTCTGCGGGTTGAATCTTTGCCTGAACTTCTTCAATGGCCTGATTCAATTGACCTGCTTCAGCTTTTCGTTTGGTCTTTTCCGCTTCCAGTTCCTCCATCAGCCGGTCAAGTTGATTCAAACGCTCTCGATAGGTTTGCTGCTGGTGTTCGTTTCGCTCCAGCGCTTGCTGAAAGTCATTTAAGCGTCGCTGCATGTCCTGCAGGACGCGCTCCATAACACTCACCTGGGTGTTCCAGTGAATAACCTGCGATTGAAGATCATCCAGCATCAGGTTATTCAGCGCTCGCTGTACTTCTCGCACATGGGACTCCACCTGTTGGGCTTCGCGAGTCAGCGCATTCATCTGCCCAATCAGGTCTTCGCGTTCTTTTTGACTGCTGCCAGTTTGCTGCCTCAGCTGTTCAACCTGACTTTGTTGCCAGCTCAATTTTTGGCGGGTTTGTTCCACCTGCATGGTAATTTTTTGGAGATTGCGCTGCTGGAATTTCTCCTGTTCTTGCGTCTCACTCAATTCTCTTTCAGCAACCCGCCGCTGTTGTTCGAACGCTTCACGCTGTTTCTGGTTTTCAGCCACCAGGCCTTCACCCTCCGCCAGTCGTGCTTCCAGCTGACGGATTTCATCGTTCAATTCTTTTAATTGACGCGGGCGGGAAATCAACTCAGCGCGGTTTTCTTTACCCGCCCGAACCTCGCCGCTGCCAAAAAACACCTCCCCGCTCAAAGTGACAATACGCAAATCGGCAGGTTGATTTTGAATCAAACGCCGGGCAGTTTGACGATCCCGGACAATCCATACCTTTCCCAATAAAAGCATAACCAGTCTTTTGATCGCCGCAGGATACACCACCACATCCGCTGCATTGCCAAAGACATTTTCTTCCTTCGGCGCAGGGATATGGGTTTCTCCCCTCAACCATTCCAGCGGAAAAAGTACCGCCCTTCCGTTTTCCATGTTTTCCAAGAATTGAAGTACTTCTTCGGTTTCTACATCTGCTTCAATAGTCAGACCCTCCAGGCTTTCCCCTAAAACGGCAGCCACTGCGGTTGTCAATTCGGAAGGCACCTGGATGAGGCGGGAAAGCGGCTGAATGCTGCCCTTGATCTTTTTTTGTTCGGCAGCAGTCATAACCACTTTCACCCCTTGCCCCAAACCGTTGTAATTTCGCTCTGCCTGCTCCAGCACCTTCATCTCAGCCCGTTTACGAGCCAATTCCGCGCGGATTGCATTGTTTTGTTCTTGCAATTGACTGCGGCTTTCCTCTAACTCTCGTTGTTGTTTTTGGAGGGTACGCAGTCTTTCTTCAATTTGTTGACGCCTGTCCTGAAGGGATTCAAGCAACTGTTGAACACTGAGTAATTCCGCCTCTGCCTGATGCAGAGTGGTTGTCATTTGAGGTATTTGCTGAGTCAGTTGATTTTCCTCGCTCCTCAACCTTTCCAAACGATTATTCAATTCCCTCTGACGGGCTTTGACCTCAACCTGTTGTGTTTCAAGGCGGGTCAATTTTCTCCGCAAGTCGCGCAGTTCTCCTTCCACTTGATCGCGCTGGGCTTTCTTCTCAGCAAAAGCTTTTTGGGCAGCACCAGCCTGCTGCTTTGCTTCTTCGAGGGCTGCCTGTTGAACGGTAAGCTCTTCCTGCACGGCTTGCAACCGTTTGGAATGTTGCTGGCTTTCCTCTTCCAATCGGGTCAGGTCATGCCGGGTGGTCGCTTTCTGGTCGGTCAGGGAGCGCTGGCGTTCATCCAGCACCGCCAGAATACGGTTGATCTCTTCGCGCTGGCGGTGCACCTCCGCTGATTGAGCATGCCATTCATTCAACACTTCTCTCAGCCGCTGAATTTGAAGGCGGACCTCCTGAACCCGTTTTTCAACCTGCTGGCTTTGCTGACGAACCTGGTGCAGCCGGTTTTCCTGAACAGTCAACACTTCACGGGCATGAGTCAGCTCTGCCTGCATACGCTGCCATTGATAACCGTACCATTCCCGCAAAAGGAGGCGCAGGTCGGCTTTGATGCGCTCATATTCAATCACCCGCGCAGCCTGTTTTTCCAGACTTTTCAGGCGCGGCTCCAATTCGCTGAGGATATCCTGCACCCGTTCCAGATTGCGGCGGGTCTGTTCCAGTCGGTTGAGCGCTTCCTCGCGCCGGGAGCGATACAGACCGATGCCGGCTGCCTCTTCAAAAAATTTTCGCCGTTCCTCCGGTCGCAGTGAAAGCGCAGCATCAACCAAACCCTGACCGATGATGGTGTAAGTTCGTTCCGCCAGCCCGGATTGAGCCAGAATTTCAGATATTTCTTTAAGCCGCACCCGCTGACCGTTGAGCAGATACTCATTCTGGCCATCACGATAGGCACGCCGGGCAATCGAAACCTCTCCGTAATCAATCGGCAGCCAGCCGTCCTCATTTTCAAAGGTAATCATGGCCGATGCCATGCTGGCACGCGGACGCAGCTCCGAGCCGGCAAAAATCATGTCCTCTGTTTTGCGACCCCGCAGCAGCGTATAGGATTGCTCCCCTAAAACCCAGCGGATCGCATCGGCAATGTTGGATTTACCTGATCCATTCGGGCCGACAATGGCCGTGATCCGGCCGGGAAATTCAAATACCGTACGGCTGGCAAAAGTTTTGTAACCTTGCAATTCAAGGGTTTTCAATCGGCTGGTCATCAAGGACTTGTTTTTTTCTTCTTTCCGGCTGGGTCTTAAAACACCAGTCCCAATTTTTCAAGTGCTTTGCGGGCTGCATTTTTGGCGGCAGCCTGTTTGCTCGGCCCAACACCTTCAGCATACACTTCCCCGCCGATAATTACTGCTACCTCAAATTGTTTGGAATGGTCGGGACCCTGTTCTGAACGGGTGACATATTGGGGAGCATAAAACCCCTGTGACTGCGCCCATTCCTGTAAGAGACTTTTCGGGTCTTCGTTTTTTCGGTTAATCAGGATATCCTCTGACGCCGTTTCTAAAAACGGAAACAAAAATTTTTCTACTTTTTCAATTCCGCCATCCAGATAGATTGCGCCAATAAAGGCTTCAAAGGTATCGCATAACAAAGCAGAACGTTCGCGCCCGCCAGCCTGAGACTCACCCCGCCCCAGACGCATGGCGTTGCCCAGGTTGATCTGACGGGCAAAGTCCGCCAGCTGTTCGGTGTGCACCAGCGCTGAACGCATACGAGTCAGGTCGCCTTCCGGCATTTCAGGATAGTGATGATACAGCCACGCGCCGACCACAAAATCCAAAACAGCATCCCCCAAAAACTCCAACCGCTCGTTATCTTCCAGCGCTTCAGGGTGTTCATTCAGATAAGAGCGATGGGTCAAGGAGCGATGCAGCAGCAACGGATCATTGAATTCCAGCCCCAAACGGGCTGCCAGCTGTTCAGGCGATTCCTGCACAAAATGCAGATCACCGTTTTCCATAAGTTCCTCCGGCGAACTCAAGGGGCGCAAGCCACCCAGCCTTACTCGCCTTGTTTCTACCTGCTCAAGTAGCTCGCGTTCCTTTAGTTCAATGAATTTCGTTTGAAGGATAATATTTTAACCCAATTCCGCTGATTACGGCAACTACTGGCTGGGGCAATTGGTGAAATTGTTTTTTCAACGCCGCCCACACCAACGCTGAAGTCGGTTCAACATAATAACCACGCCTGCCCAACTCACCGTACGATTCCAGAATCTCTCGCTCGTCAACAGCCACAAAATCGCCCCCGCTTCGTTTAATTTCCTCAACTAATGCCTTGCCCCTCACCGGCTGGCGCACGCGCACACCTTCGGCAAGAGTATCCCCCTCTCCCGCCGTATCCAATGCGTTCAAACCATTATGAAAGGCTCGCACCACCGGATCGCAGACGGCTGCCTGCACACCGACATAATAAGGCACTCGTCCAATGTAACCTGCATTTTTCAAAGCGGAAAACCCTCTCACAATCCCCAGCAGCAAACCACCATGTCCAACTGGCGCAATCAGGCTGCCGGGCGCTTTTTTACCCAGTTGTTCCCAAATTTCATATGCGATGGTAGCTATCCCCATCAAGCCGAAAGGCAGGTAGGCATGACTGGCATATGGCACTCCCTTTTCTGCTTCCCTCAGAACTGCACGGGCAGCCTCAGAACGCGGGCCGGGTACGGCAACCAGCTCAGCGCCGTACATCTCAATCTGCCTGCGCTTCGGCCCGGAGGCGCTTTCAGGAACATAAATGCGGCACTTGATTCCGGCCCGGGCTGCATAAGCCGCAAACGACGCCCCAGCATTACCGGAAGAATCCTCGACGGCTTCGGTGACTCCCCGCCCCAACAGTTGACTGACCAGTACTGCACTGCCGCGATCTTTGTAGGAGCCGCTGGGATTCATGCTTTCCATTTTGAGCGCGATGGGTTGATCCTCCACCACGTCCCACAACAATGGGGTATTCCCTTCTCCCAACGTTACCACCGGCGCGCCTTCTAACAGATCAAAACAGGCTCGATACCGCCAGTACCCCGGCAGATGATTTTGGAGGGAATCCAGCGAAAAGTTCGGGGCATCATCATAGTCAAATACCCCTCCGCAGGACGGGCAGCGAAAAGGAACTCCCTCGTCCGGATACGGAAAGCCACATTCCACACACCGAATGGTTGTCATGTTTATTCCCCCTTTTTGGGATAATAACTGCCTTCAATCCATTCCTCACCGTTCGGCATAATCTCTTTTTTCCAGACCGGTACGATTTCCTTCAGACGGTCAATCCCATAGCGGGCCGCTTCAAATACCCCGGTATCACGGTGGGCAGCCGTGCAGGCAATCATCACTGTGGGGGTGCCTGCCTTGAGATGTCCAATGCGCTGAACAATCGCGATTCCCTCTACCGCCGGCCAGCGCTGACGAATCTCTGCAGCAACCTGTGCCATTTTGGCTTCCGCCATGGGCACATACGCCTCATATTCCAGCGCAATCGTCTGATGCGCCTCGCCGCGCCGCGTTTCTCCGCGCACCATGCCGGTGAAGATGCAGGCTGCGCCGGTGGTGGGAAGGGTAATCTTTTCCAGCAGTTCGTTCAAGTCCAATTCTTCTTTGGTTATCCGAAAGATGGTCGGAAGGCTGCCGCCACTGACCGGCGGAAAGAAAGCCACCTCATCCCCCGCTCGAACCAGATCCTCGTCACCGGCGTACTGTTGATTGACCGCCACCAGAACGTTCGTCATCCGATCGGCCAGCATGGGAAAGCGCGCCACAATCGTTCGTTTCAATTCAACCACACGCAACGGCAGATCCACATCCAGGACTGCACGATCAACACCACTCAGATCTTTCAAATGCGCGAAAAATAAAATTTTTACCCCGTGATCTTTAGCCGTATCTTCATTCATTGACCACATCTCCGCTTACACCGCCGCGTTTTTCAACCAGCCGGATATTTTGAATCCGCGCAGTTTTTTCAACTGCTTTGACCATATCATAGACCGTCAAAGCCGCAACCGAAACCGCGGTCAGAGCTTCCATCTCTACGCCGGTTTTACCACTGCTTTTTAGGTGTGCGGTGATTTCCACACCCGGCAAGTCATCCCGAATTTGCAAATCCACCTGTACCTGATGAATGGGGATTGGATGACACAACGGAATTAATTCGGCGGTGCGCTTGGCAGCCTGGATGCCGGCAATTTGTGCCACAGTGAGGACATCGCCTTTTTTCATCACTCCGGCTCGAATCAGAGCAATAGTTTCCGCTTTGAGGTGAACCTCACCTTTTGCCACCGCCAGCCTTTCGGTTTCCGGTTTCGGGCTGACATCCACCATGTGAGCGCGGCCTTCTTCATCAATGTGAGAGAGTTTGTTGTCTGCCATAGCCAAATTATAACGCCAATCTCTTACTGCAACCTTGTTACACCCTCCCCAATGATATAATCTCCGACATGAGTTATCAAATTGCTGCTCACCAGACTGAGCATTATCAGGTCAATACCGAAGTTTACAGCGGCCCGCTAGATTTACTGCTGGAATTGATCGAACGCGCCGAACTGGATATTACCCGGCTGGCGCTGGCTCAGGTAACCGACCAGTATCTGGAGTACCTGCGCCATTTACAGCAACAAAACGCGGCTGAGGTGTCGGCTTTTCTGGTCATTGCGGCACGGCTGGTACAAATCAAGTCTGCTGCATTACTGCCCCGCCCGCAAATCGTTGAAGCCGCCGCAGTCGAAGAAGACCCCGGCGAAGCGCTTGCGCGTCAGTTGATTATTTACAAACGCTTCAAAGAACTGGCCGGTTACTTACAACAGCGCGAAGAAAACCACCTGCGCACTTATCTGCGCCTTGCCCCTCCCCCTCACCCACTCCCGCAGGCCCGCCTTGATTTAAGCGGTCTGACCCTGCAGGATCTGGTTTCCGCTGCCAAAAGTATATTCTTCAACCAGCCGAGTCTTACTGCATTAGATCGGGTGGTGAGTATGCCGCGCATCACCATCCGTGAAAAAATCCAATCCATCATCCATCGGTTGCGTACAAGTGGGATGACAACCTTCCGCTCCCTATTACAGCCCAACATCAGCCGTGTTGAGGTTGTCGTCACCTTTCTGGCCCTGCTGGAACTGGTCAAACGGCGGCTGGTTGCGGCTCAGCAGACCGGCCTGTTTTCCGACATCGAAGTCCAGCCCATCGCTGATTTCAGTCCGGAGATGGAAAATATCAACTGGGATGAAGATGACGAAGAAGAGCTGACCTGATTGGTTAGCCCTCTTCTTCCCCGCCTGCCGGTTGCTGACCGTCTTCTTCGGTGACCAACTCTACCGGCAGCCGTCCGCTTACCCAAACCATCATCATGTTCAGGTCATACTCATGGGTGGTATCATCCGGATAAGCCTGAGCAAAAGCATCATCCAGGGTTACAAAATTATCCTTTTCCGGCCAGCGGGTTAAAAAACCGGGCAGTACGGCGCGGTCAGCTTCCACCGGCAGCACTTCCCAGCCCCGTGATTTCAAAAACTCCGCCACTCTGGTGGCTAAATCGGTGTGCAGTTCAAACCATGCCTGACAAATCTGCGCCACCATTTCCGGTGACCGCTCAAATGCAGACACAGCCGCGCGGCTTTTGAGCGCAACTGGCGCAAGGGTGCTGTTGCGAAAGCCAGCTACTTTGACAAGTTTCTTCACCAATCGGTTGATGGATGATTTTCGCTGCTCGGATAATTGATCAAAATTGCCAAAAACTTCCTGAAGCAGCTTCAGGCGGTATTCCGGCAGCATGAATTCATTGATCGCATGAAAAGGGATGAATTTGGCTCGTTTTTCTTCTGACATGCGCGCAATTATAACCGATTAACCGCACAATCAGCCTGCCATAACCCGGTCGCTCCATTCATCCAGCAAGGCGACTTCTTCTTCAGTCAACTGCCAGCCGACAGCGCCTAAATTGTCCTCCGCCTGACGTACATTCTTGATTCCCGGGATTGGAAGCGCACCTTTACAAATCACCCAGTTGATGGCAACCTGAGAGGTTGTTTTCCCGCCGTGTTCCTGTCCAATTTGTTTCATTTTTTGGATGAGGGGTTGAATCCGCTCCAGCAGGCGGCGGTTGTAACGTCGCTCCCTGAAACCGCGCATGGGATTTTGCGGCGAATATTTACCGGTCAATACCCCCTGAGCCAGCGGGCTGTAAGCAATCAAACGCACCCCCAACTCCTGACATTGGTGCAGCAAGCCATCTTTTTCCACCTTGCGGTTCAACAGGTGATACTCCACCTGATTCGAAGCCAGCGGTATCCCCATTCTTGCCAGACTTTCAAAGGCACGCTGCATTTGGGTACGGTCATAATTGGAAACCCCCACTGCATCCACCAGACCATCCTGTACGGATTCGGCCAGGGCTTCCATCCAGGTTTCTATGCGTACCGGCGGGAAAGGCCAGTGAATTTGATACAATTCCACCTTGCTACGTTCCAGCCGTTTTAAACTGGCTTGCAAGGCGCGACGCAGGGAATTTTTACTCAGCCGCCATGGAAACGGCATAAACTTTGTGGCTATACGCACAGAATAATCCGTTTCCTGCATGAACTTCCCCAGCAGCCGCTCCGATCGCCCCTGCCCGTACACCTCAGCCGTATCAAAAAAGGTGAAACCTCTCTGGCAGCAAAAATCAAAGACTTCCTTCAAATCCTGATCATCGTATCCGCTGCCATAGCCCCAGAAGATACGGTCTCCCCATGCCCAGGTGCCAATGCCAATTTCAACATTTTCAAAAACATGCGTTGTGGTTGATTGGGTTGAATCTTCACTCATCGTTTGCTTCCAATTGATTTTTTCAATTCTATCTTTGAATTGCTGGCAGGTAAAGTTTTAGCGCATCTTGAGTGGTTTCCACGATCACCATGTTGGATGCAGGACTTTCGCCCTGATGGAGATCGTAAGCCTTCAGCCATATTCGCCAAATCCCCTGCTGCGGCAGGATTAGATCAGCCTGGTTGCGGATACTCGCATCCACCCAGCCATCCTGCCCGCCACCTTCGCTTTGATAATACAGCCGGTAGCCCACAACATCGCTTTCCGGATTTTCCCGCCAGCGCAGGCGCGCCAGTGCACCGCTTACCGATACTACCTGCAAATTCAGCGGAGCTGAGGGGGGATCATAGTAGTAACGAGCCTGATTTTCAACAAACCCGCCGTCTGTCCATACTTGAGTTGAACAGCCGTCTCCCCCACCAAACAAAACTCCAATCAAACCAGCCTCCCATACATCCTGCGGGTGACGAAAAAGATAAGCTACCCGGTTATCCTGATAGTGGTTGCAGGTGTTGTCCAAATCCATGTTGCCGACCGGCACCTGCCACAGGAGCAGCCTTTTATTCAATTCTCGTCCGAGCAGATGCGCCCATAAAATGGCGCGGTTAGGGCGGGGTAATTCGCGGTCCTGATCGTCCCACCATGGACGGATGCCCCGCCCGGCATCGCGATCCGACCATTCTACAGTGAGCAAATCAGCGCGGTCTGCGCCCATCTTGCGCATAAAACCGGCAGTACGTTGCACATAATTCACCAAGTCGGTTGGTGAAGCCAGGAGGGGATCGCGGTTGACTCCCCACATCGAAACCATCGGAGCAGCCTGCGCATTGGGAGCGGTGGTATGAATGAGGTCAATCAAGTATTGTCCAAAACCGGAAAGTGTATTGGCATAACCGGGCTTATTCAATGCAACAAAGTACGAATCGGGGTCATCTGCCAGTACGCCCGGCGGGCGGCCATCCGAATTGCTGAGTTGCTGCATGAATCCGTAAAAATCCGGTTCGATGACAAACACAACCGGCTTATCGCCACTTGCTTCCTGAACTGCCCGTTCCAGACTTTGCAGATAAGCGCTGACCACCTCTGGTTTCTTGAGCTGCTCGGCATAGGTAGCCGCGCTCTCGTAACCTCCGGTTGCCCCCAATATCATATAAACCGTAACCACCGGGATAAAACCGTTCTGCCAGGAATGACGGACAAAGCGCTGCACAAAGTTACCGCCCCACCCTTCCCAGCCCCAGGTAATATATTGATAGACATAATTCCACGGCAGGCCGGTGTTTTTCTGCCAGTCGTCCGGGGGGTTCTCACTCCAGGCATTGCTACCCCAGCCCAGTTTTGGGGGCAAACCGGGTGGAATGGGGCTGTTCACATCTGCCAAGACGGTTAAGACGCCGAGATAACGGACTGCGCTGTTTCCATCCCGATCCACTGCGCGCACGTACAGCCCGATTTCACGCCCGGTATGTCTGGCAGGCAGCGCAAAAGCCGCCCCAAACAAGCCATCGCCCGCCTCGCCGTCGTTGTTCAGTCCGTCATCGAACAGCGGCACAGCCTGCCAGCCACCCGTATCGCTCTCCAGACTCACCTGCACAATCGTATCCGTTCCCTGCGGATCATTGACTTGAGCCCGCACTGCCAGAATTCTACCGCCGGCTCGTATGGAGTGAGAACGGTATCCCCCGCTCAAGATCTGCGGGGCATTGGGGAAAACAGTGCTCACAAACTTGATTTCATCAAAATAAACCGTCAGTCCGCTGTTAGCGCTGGCATTCTGCCAGTTGAGGCGTGTAATTTTGCGATTATCCGGGTTAAGCGCATTCAAGGGAATTTCGATTTTCTGCCATTGACCGGCTTTTGCAGTGAATGAAGAACGCGGGCCTTCGC
>NZ_JBRCOK010000145.1:0-54013 GCF_053501535.1 Bellilinea sp.
GCGGCGGCTACTTCCTCATTCAGGCTGCGAATCAGGTTCATGCCGTTCAACAACACAAATGCCAGCCCAAGCACCGCGGCAATTTCAACAAACAACAACAAACGATCCAGCCAGCGGTTTTGTCTGGGGCGGGGGGCAGCCTGTTCAAAATCGGTTTCCAACTCGGTGAGCGGTTGGGTGGTTTGGAATGCAGAAATACTCGGCTGTGGTTCAACCTTCACCACTCTGCCGGTGCGGCGAAAGCGCTCCAGCCGTTGTTCGCGTTCGGCTCGTCGCTTTTCCACCAGGATTTGCCTCAATTCCTCAACAGTGAGGTCTTCAACAGATCGTCTGCGGCGCAATACGCTTGTTCCTTTCCAGTCCTCAAAATTATACCCGATTTTGGCGAAGCGGCGCTTTCAAAAAACGAACCGTTTATGGTAAGATAACGTGGGTTTGGGATAAGCGCAAAACCCAACCAGCAGCGAAATGAACCCCCTCCCACCTCCCCCAATATCGCTTCAGCGATATTGGGGGAGGCGTAGGAGGGGGCCAAAAATGCGAAATTGGATGCTGATAGGATTTATCCCGAGATGTCGGTAGGATAGCCTTTATTCGGAAGGATGGATGGAAAACATGTCCGCTGCGCGCAGGTGCATTTTCATTCTGATTTTATTGGCTTTACTGGCAGCGCCTTCTGCTCAGGCTCAGAGCAGCACCCCTCTCGAAAGTCTGGTGATTCAGATTCTGCCGGAGTTTGACCGGCCGGATGTGCTGGTCATTTACCGGCTCACTCTGGCAGCCAGTGTCAGCCTGCCGGCGCAGATCAGTTTACGCATTCCGCGTGCGGCAGGCGCGCCTTACAATGTCGCCTGGGAGGACGTGGATGGTTTGCTCTATAACCTTGCCTATACTACCGAGGTGCGCGGCGAATGGCTGCAGATTACCTTCACCACCCCCTCGGCGAACTTACAGGTGGAATACTATGATCCCCGTTTGGAGCGTGAACAAACCCTGAGGAAGTTTACTTACGAATGGAATGGGGACTTCAAGGTGGAAAATCTGGTGGTTTCGGTTCAACAACCGGCCAACGCAGAAAATATGCAAGCCTATCCGGGTTTTGACGCCGGTCAGCGGTTGAGCGATGGTTTTATCTATTTCACCAACCCGGTGGGAAAAGTCGAGGCGGGAGTCACTTTCAAAGTCAATTTGCGTTATGAAAAAGCGGATGACTCGCTTTCGGTGGGGATGCTGCCGGTGCAGCCTGCCCAGCCGTTGGATGAAAATACGCCCGGTCGAACTGCGGCATCGGCCCTGCTGCCGGTCTTTCTGCTGGTGATCGGCGGGGTGCTGCTGGTTGTGATGGTTTCATGGTTCTTGATTCGGCGGGATCGGGAGGGCAGCTCGCCTGCCCGTCGTTACCGCCACAAGCGTCCGGCAGCTGCCAGAATTGCTGAAGAAGTCAGTCCTGTGGTGTATTGCCATCAATGTGGTCGGCGGGCTGAAGCCGGTGATTTGTTTTGCCGCACCTGTGGCGTTAGATTGCGTAAGGAATAATCCTTGCACCTTTTGACTGGCGGGCATATAATCACCCCAGAAATGAATCAAGAGTATTCTGGAAAGATTAATGGTGTGGAGTAAGTTTCGTGCAATTTTCATCCCCTGAAATGGAAAATTTGACCCCTCCCGAAGCGGGCGAAAAAAGAAGCGGCTCGTGGCTGAAATCGGTTGGCGAAATCTTCCAGACCCTGCTGCTGGCGTTTGTGTTGTATTTTGCCATTGATGCGGTGGTTGCGCGGGTGCGGGTGGAAAACATCAGCATGCAGCCGACGCTCAAGCCGGGTGAATTTGTGCTGGTACATAAACTTGCTTACCGTTTTGGGGATATTCAGCGCGGCGATATTGTGGTTTTCCATTACAGCCCGCAGGAAGATTACATTAAGCGGGTCATCGGTTTACCCGGTGACAGCATAGAAATTGCAGATGGACTGGTAAAGGTGAATGGTTACGCCCTCAAAGAGCCTTATATCAATGCGCCCCCCATGTACAATGGTTCGTGGCAGGTGCCGGAAGGTAAAGTTTTTGTGTTGGGCGATAATCGCAATCAGTCATCCGATTCGCACACGTGGGGATTTGTTCCGGTTGAAAATATCGTTGGCAAGGCATTCGTGGTATACTGGCCTTTGGAAGAGATGAAGGTGCTGACGACTCAGATTACGGTGATTGCGAAAAATCAACCATGAAGTTTGACCGCAAGAAGATGCTCCCCTCTGAATTTTTTATCCCCTGCAGTGAATGTCAGGCAGGTCAGATGCACCGTACGCGGGTGGTCTATTACACCTGGTTGGGGGAGGATTTAATTACGGTGCCGGATTTTCCGGCCTGGGTGTGTGATGTATGCGGCAGGCGGGAATATGATCTGAATGCGCTCAATCAATTATCCCTGATCCTCAGTCCCAACGCCGGCAAGACAACCGTGCGCCAGCGGCGGATTAGCCCGAAGACCACTCCGCGGCCGAAAAGCAGGCGCGCAAGCCGCGCGGAATAAAAAAACGGGGCTGGCTTTGAAAAGCCAGCCCCTCGCTATTATCCGTCGAAACAAGAATTAAGGGGTTGTTTTGACCTTGCCGGCGATGATGTCGGCCTTGACCTGTTCGAGTTCGGCTTTCAGGTCATCGGAGATGCGGCCGGGCAGGAATTCAGGAATACCCACACCGTCGTTCTCCAGCGTACCGACATACAGCCCACCTTTGAAGGTTCCGTCAACCACTGCTTTGCTGGCAGCAAACACGGCTTTGTCCATCTTCTTCAGCACGGAGGTGAAGATGACATCAGTGAACTGCGAGGCACTGACCGTCCAGTCGGTATCTACACCGATGATCCAGGCATTGCCGCGTTCCTGTACGGCGGCGGCGGTGCCCAAACCTACCGGACCGGCAACCGGCATGATGATGTCGGCGCCCTCGTCCATCAGGGTTTGACCCAGCTGGCGGCCGTCATCGGTGCTTTCGAAGTTACCAGTGAAGAGACCGGTTTGCGCGACCTCATCCCATCCAAGAACTTGCACATTGGTGCCGTGTTTTTCATTGTAGTATTTGACACCCAGCGCAAAACCGTCCATGAAAACGGTTACCGGCGGGATCTGAATACCACCAAAGGTACCGACTTTACCGGTCTTGGTGGCGCCAGCAGCAGCGTAACCCGCCAGGAAGGCGGCCTGATCGGTGGCGAAGACCAGCCCAAGCACATTCGGGATTTCCGGATCGTAGGCGAAGTCCACAATGGCGAATTTCTGGTCGGGGTTGGCCTTGGCGGCTGCAGCGGTGGCATCACCCAGCAGGAAGCCGACTGTGACGATCAGGTTGCAGCCATCTTCAATGAAGGCGTTGATGTTCTTTTCGTAGTCGGTTTGCTGCTGAGATTCAAGATATTTTCCTTCAGCGCCTAATTCTTTCATGGCGTCTTCGACACCCTTCCATGCGGTGGCGTTGAAGGATTTGTCATCAATACCGCCCGTGTCGGTAACCTGGCAGACCTTGATCTTCGGGGCAGCCGGTTCCTGCGGCGCGGGTGTTGCGGCTTGCTGGCAGGCGCTAAGCGCCATGCTGGCAATGATCAACACTGCTACAACAAGGTAGAGCTTTTTGAACATGCGTTTTTCTCCTCCATAAAAAATAGGATTGGAATTTGGGGACGACTCGGTTGCAGCTTACGGGTTTCACAAAACCCCCCGCAACTTGCTTCAAGTATACAACGCTTTGGAGAAGATGACAAGTTGATACTTGACACCTCTTTTTGAGTCAGGTGGAACGAGTTTTAGCTTCGCCACGCCGTACACCCAGCATCATGATCAGTGCCAGCAGCATGAACATGGGGCCGAACAGCATGACCAGCGCGTAGTTCGAACCGCTCAACTGGATGATGATGCCGTTGAGGTTGGGCCCAAAAATGGCAGCCATGGTGGAAAACAGGTAGTACAGACCGGTGTAGGTGCCAATGTGCAGGTCATCGGTCATGTCAACGACCATGGGCAGCGAGTTGATATTGATCAACGCCCATGAAATGCCCGCCAGCATCAGGATGGTGCCGACCACCGGAACATTGCCCAGCACCGGGAGGCGGGTAAGCGAAATGGTGAGGACATTTGCGGGGACGAGGAACATGGCCAGCATACAGGAAGCCAGCAGCACAATACCGGTCATAATCGTGCGCCGCCGCCCGATTCGTCCGCCGATCAAACCGGCCGGTAAGGCCATGATCACAAAGAACAGCGAAAGCTGACCCAAAAGACGGGCGCCGTCTGATTCGGAAAGGCCTAGATGATTGACCGAATAGAGCGTAAAGAAGGCTTCAATGGCGTTGTACGCCACAAACCAGAAGAAGATCGCCAGTAGAATGCGCAAGGGAGATTTTTCTTCCTCGCGGATAACTTTGCGCAGGCTGACCAGTAAACTGGGCTCGGTTTTATCGGTGACTTCGTAGTCTTTTGGCTCACGGATGAAGATAAACACCATCAGCGAAGCGAGGATGACCAGGGCTGATCCCAACCAGAACGGGTAAGCCGGGTTCATCTCGTACAGGTTTGCCCCAAACAAAAAGGCAATGATGGCCCCCACGCCGCCCATGAAATTGATAATCCCGTTCGCTTGCGAGCGGTACTGTGAGGGGGTGATATCCGGCATGAGCGCAACCACGGGTGTACGCCAGAGCGCCATGCTGAGCAGCAGTGTGCTGGTGCAGGCAACAAAGAGCGGCAGAAAGGTCTGCAAGGGGATTAATCCGAAGGCAACTGCCCCGATGGGTGCGCCGACCAGAATAAAAGGCATGCGCCGGCCAATCGGGGTTCGCAGGCGGTCTGACCAGGCCCCAATGGGGGGCTGAATCAGCAAGGCGGCGATGTTATCCAGCGTCATGAAGAATCCGATCAGCGCGGGTGCCAGATTGAACCGGTTTGCCAGAAAAATCGGGACGTAGGCGTTGTACACACTCCAGATGACGCTGACGCCAAAAAAACCAAATCCCAGCAGAAAGGTCTTGCCGAAACTGAAACGGGGAGTCATGAAAGCACCTCTTGAATGAAAAATGGGTTTGCAATTCAGGAAGAAGTTGGGGTGTCGTTTTCTGGTTTTATCAGGGATGCCAGAAAACGGCGGTCACTGTCGGAGAGTTCGGTTTTTTCTAACAGGTCAGGGCGGCGTTTCCAGGTGCGCAACAGGGCTTGCTGGCGCCGCCAGCGGGCAATCTCGGCGTGATTGCCGGAAAGCAGTACTTCGGGAACGCGCCAGCCGCGAAATTCGGCTGGACGGGTATAGTGTGGATATTCCAGCAAACCGCTGGCAAAGGAATCATCCTGCGCGCCGTCAGGGTCGCCCAGCACGCCGGGAATCAGGCGGGTGATTGAGTCGATCAGAATCAGGGCAGGCAGTTCACCGCCGGTCAGCACATAATCACCAATCGAAATTTCATCCGTAACCAGATGTTCACGCACGCGCTCATCTATTCCCTCATAGCGGCCGCACAACAGAGCCAGATGAGGATAACGCGCCAGTTCGGCAGCCACCTGCTGGGTATAAGTTCGACCCTGTGGCGTGAGTAGAATAACCGGACAGGAAGGCGGGCTGCCCAGCACGCTTTCCACGGCAGTGAATATCGGTTCGGGTTTCATCACCATACCGCCGCCGCCCCCAAAGGGTGCGTCATCGGTGATGTGGTGTTTGTCGGTTGTGAAAGAACGGATGTCATGGAGGTGAACTTCCAGCAGGCCGTTTTGAATGGCGCGCTGGAGAATGCTGATTTCGAGGTAGGGCTGAATAACGGACGGAAAAAGACTGAAAACATCAAAACGCATGCCCTCATTTTAGCCGTTGGCGAAAAAGTAGGCAAGCAAAAATGGTAAAGATTAACCCAGCCTTAAAGGTTGAACCCCAGCGCTTGACGGTTTTTTAAACCTGATGGTAATATCCTTTATATGTATTTACGAGGTAGCCGATTAAGGATGAACCGCCGCCGGCGGACTTCCAACCCGCTGACCATCATCATTTTATTGTTACTGATTGGCGGAGGAATTTATATCAATCAGGTGGTGGTACCGCAAACGCCGCCGTTGTTTGTGCCTACGCCCACCCCTACCCGTTCGCCGGAATCGTATCTGGCTGAGGCGGAACAATTTATGCGCGAGGGCAAGTTCAAACAAGCTATTCAGGTTTACCAGACGGCTTTGCTGGTCAACCCGGATAATCCGGCCATTTATCTGGCAATTGCCCGGCTGCAGGTGTATACCAACCAGTACAAGGCAGCCGTGGATAACGCCGGCAATGCACTGGTGATCAACCCGAATAATGCTGCGGCGCTGGCGTTGCGCGGATATGCGCAGGGGTTGAGCGGTAATTACCTGGATGCTGAGTCATCCCTCAATCAGGCCATTGAAGTGGACCCGAACAATGCCGTGCCGTATGCTTATCTTGCCGAGGTACTGGCGTTGAAATCCCAATCTTCCGCCGGGGATCCGGATGCCCTGAACCGTGCCATTGAACTTTCACGCAAGGCTCAATCCATGGCGCCCAATGCGCTGGAAACTCACCGGGCGCGCGGGCTGGTGCTGGAATTTACCACCAATTACGAAGAAGCTGTCGCAGAATTTGAAGCCGCAATTGCCCAGAACCCGTATATTGCCGATTTATATATTTACCTGGGCAGAAATTACCGTGCTTTGGGGGACTACCCGAAAGCCATTCGCGCCTTCACCAGTGCCAGCACGCTCAATCCTACCGACCCCCTGCCGTTAACTTATCTTTCGCGGACCTATTTCATTCAAGGTGAGTTTGCCAGTGCCATTCAATATGCGGAAAAGGCCATCGAAAACAACCCCACCGATCCTTATCTTTATGGCAATCTGGGCGTGATGCATTACCGACGCGGTGATTATCCGCGTGCCATTCAGGCCCTTCGTCTGGCAGTGCAGGGAGGCACAACCGAAGATGGAAAAGTGGTTGAGGGGTTGCCGCTTTCTTACTGGCCGGTTTCTGAATATTATTATATTTACGGCCTGGCGCTGGCTCGTCAGGCTCAGTGTGGCGAGGCGCTGCTGATTGCCCGGGCAGTAATGGAAACCGTTGCTATTGAGCAGATTTCGGTTGCCAATGCGCAGGAAATCATCAACATCTGCCAGCAAGTCGCTGAAGGCGGCCTGCCGACCCCCAGCCCAACGCCCAAACCTTAAGGGTGGGATGGGATGAACCATGATTGACCTGAACAACAACCGCCCGATTTTCAGAAACCGAAACGGACACAACAATCCCTATCGGATTGTGGTTTTGCTGGCATTGCTGATGGCTGGTTTATTCATTTTACGGGGTTACCAGAGTGGACAGGTGGAAGCGCTGTTTCTTCCTACCCCCACACCAACCCGCATCCCGCGTTCTTATGCGCTGGAAGGGGAAACCCAGTTCATCGCTGGCAATTTGCCGGGCGCAATTGCCGCTTACCAACGCGCAATGGAACTGGATCCCAGCGATGCGCGCTTGATTGCAGAACTGGCACGCATTCAAACCTATTATTCCAGTTTGTCCACCACCGACGCCATTCGCATTGAACGGTTGCAAGCTGCTCGGGAGAACATTGACAAAGCCACTGAACTGGCCCCGGAAGACTCTTTTGTGCTGGCGATTCGTGCCTTTGTTTATGACTGGAACTCAATTTACGCAGGAGAAAATGCTCAACGTTACCTCAATGAAGCCGAGCAGGCGGTTATTCGCGCGCTGCAGTTTGACAGCAATAACGCTCTTGCCCATGCCTATTATGCTGAGATTTTGATTGATCAACAAAAGTATGTTCAGGCAGATGAGAGTATGCGTCAGGCGCTGGAGCGCGGCCCGGATTTAATGGATGTTCACCGCGTAAGCGGATATGTACAGGAATCGCTGGGCGACTATCGAGCAGCCATTGAGGAATATCTGAAAGCCGCTGAAATTACACCCAACTTTACACCGCTTTACATTCGGATTGGAGCGAACTACCGCACATTGGGTTTGAAACGTGCTGAGGTGGTTGGCAGTGATCATCCAGAAGTCAAAGCGCTGTACGAAGAAGCGCTCACCTATTATGCCAAAGCGGTAGCCATCAACAAACAAATCGGTGTTCAGGATCCCATTCCGTACCTGGCAATTGGACGCACTTATTCTCAAATGGGGGAATTCTTTGCCGCCTCTTTGAATGTACGCACCGCATTGAGTATGCTGCCAGCGGATGCGGATATTTATGGTCAACTGGGGTTAGTTTATTTCCGGGCGCGCAATTATGAAAGCGCCATACCGGCTTTGCAGTGCGCCGTGCGCGGTTGTGACGCAGCCATCTCCTGTGAAGTGCGTCAGTGCAATCCCGATGTGGATCCCCCCATTGAAATTCAGGGGTTGGAATTGACGGGCGCTTCGTTGATTTATTACTATACCTATGGCTCGGTGCTGGCAGGTATGCACCGTCCCGGCCTGGAATATTGCCAGGAGGCGGTCAAGGTGCTGGCAGAGGTGCGCGCCCGGTATGGGGATGACCCAACCATCCGCGCCATCATTGATCCCAGCGAGCGCATCTGTGCTTCTTATGGAATTCAGGCGCCATAAACCGCTAAAAAATATCAGAATTTTGTAAGAGATTCTCTAAACCCCTTGACTTTCCCCTCAAAGGTGGGTATGATACGCACTGGTTTAGCACTCAGGATGAGAGAGTGCTAAAGTGCTCAGAATCCAATCGAATTTCAGTAGTGGGAGGTTTGTATGAGTATCAATCTAAAACCGTTAGGCAGCCGTGTCGTGGTTGAACCGATTGAACAGGAAGAAGTCACCGCTGGTGGTATCGTTCTTCCCGAAACGGCAAAAGAAAAACCCCAAAAGGGTGTCATTCTTTCGGTTGGCCCCGGTGACCGGGACGAAGACGGCAAACGCATTCCGATGGATGTGAAAGAGGGTGATACCGTCTTGTTTGCCAAATATGCAGGCACCGAAATCAAAGTAGAGGGCAAGAAATTGCTCATCCTGCGCGAGAGCGATTTACTCGCCATTGTTGAAACCAAGTAATTTTCAAAATCATCCTATAAGCGAAGGAGAACACCTATGGCAGCCAAACAACTGGTATTTTCGGAAGAGGCTCGCCGTCGTCTTAAGAACGGCATTGATATCGTTGCTACTGCAGTGGCAACCACCCTGGGCCCCAAAGGCCGCAATGTGGCACTGGACCGCAAATTTGGTTCACCCACCATTACCCATGACGGTGTGACCGTTGCGAAAGAAATTGAGCTGGAAGATCCGTTCGAGAACATGGGTGCTCAGCTGCTCAAAGAAGCGGCCACCAAAACCAATGACATTGCCGGTGACGGCACCACAACTTCTACCGTACTGGCGCACGCCATCGTTACGGAAGGTTTGAAAACCCTGGCCGCTGGCGCCAACCCAATGCTGCTCAAACGCGGTATTGAAGCTGCTGCCAAACTGGTTTCGGAAGAAATCCGCAAACAGGCGATTGACATCACCACCAAAGACGACATTGCCAACGTTGCCACCATTTCCGCCCAGGACCGCACCATTGGTAACCTGATTGCCGAGGTGATGGATAAAGTCGGCAAAGATGGCGTGATCACCGTAGAAGAATCCAAAGGTCTGGAATTCGAAACCGAGTACGTCGAAGGTATGCAGTTCGACCGCGGTTATATCTCCCCCTACTTCATTACCGATCCCGAACACATGGAAGCGGTCATTCAGGATCCTTACATCCTGATCCATGACAAGAAAATCTCCGCTGCACAGGATATTGTCCCCATTCTCGAAAAGCTGGTGCAGGTTGGCAAGCGCGATCTGGTCATCATTGCCGAGGATGTGGATGGCGAAGCTCTGGCAACCCTGGTGCTGAACAAACTGCGCGGTATGCTGAATGTGCTGGCGGTCAAAGCCCCCGGTTTTGGTGATCGCCGCAAAGCCATGCTGCAGGATATTGCCATTCTGACCGGTGCCAGTGTCATTTCCGAAGAAACCGGCCGCAAGCTGGAAACCACGACCATTGCCGATCTCGGCCGCGCCGAGAAAGTGGTGGCTGATAAAGACAACACCACCATTGTTGGCGGCAAGGGCAACGAGGCCGAAATCCGCGGGCGCATCGAGCAAATTCGCGTGGAAATTGAGAAAACCACCAGCGATTACGACCGCGAAAAACTGCAAGAACGTCTGGCGAAACTCGCCGGTGGCGTGGCGATTATCCGCGTGGGCGCTGCCACCGAAACCGAATTGAAAGAGAAGAAACACCGTGTTGAGGATGCTCTCTCGGCGACCCGTGCCGCAGTGGAAGAGGGGATTGTCCCCGGCGGTGGTGTTGCCCTGCTGAATGCCATTCCGGTGTTGGATACCCTCAAGATGGAATATGAGGACGAGCAAATTGGCGTCAACATCGTCCGCAAAGCGCTGGAAGTACCCATGCGCAAGATCGTTGAAAACGCCGGCAAAGAAGGCTCGGTAGTCATTGAGAACGTGCGGCAGGCTCAGAAGCGCGAAAACGATCCCAAGATTGGCTATGATGTGCTGCGCGATGAGTACCTGAACATGGTCAAGGGCGGTGTGATTGATCCTGCCAAAGTCACCCGCGGTGCGCTGGAAAATGCTGCCTCGATTGCAGCCATGATCCTGACCACCGAAGCCCTGATCACGGAGGTTCCTGAAAAGGAAAAACCGGCCGCTCCGCCGATGCCTGAATACTAAACCATTCGCCTTTCCAGTTCTGAAAGGTTACACCTCCCGCAGACCTCTGCGGGAGGTGCTTTATGGATATATCGGTTATAATTTTTTTTATGTTCAGATCAAAATGGGCTTATTGGAAAAATTGTTTCGTGCTGGGAGTTTTGGTTTTGGCGCTGCTGGCAGGCTGTAATAATGGGGGTGAACCGGTTTTAACCAGCAGTCCTGTGCCGTCGGATCAAACACCCCAACCACCTGCCCGGCCCACGCATATCCCCACGGTGACGGCCACACCCGAACCGCTTGCATTGATTGTCAATGGTGAAGGAATACCCCGGCGTGAATTTGAAGCTTCGCTGCTTCAACTACAACAGGCCGATCAAGAATTGGGTATCCAGCGCAGTGAGGAGGAGCGCATCCGGCTTGTGGTAAATGATTTGATTGAGCAGACCCTGCTGGCGCAGGCGGCCCGTGCGAGTGGTTTTGCGGTGGATGATGCCCAGTTAGAGAACCGCATTCAGCAACTGATTGCCGAAACAGGGGATCAACAGGTTTTTCAAGATTGGATGAACCAGAATGGGTATGAGGACTTAATGGTGTTTCGATTTGCGCTGCGCCGCGCAATGGAAGCCGCCCGGCAGCGCGATCAGCTGGCAGCCAGTCTGCCTGCACAGGTGGAGCAGGTCAAAGCCCGCCAGATTGTGGTGCGCCTTCGTTCGACTGCCGATTCGCTCTACCGGCAGTTACAGGCTGGCGCAGATTTTGCAACCCTTGCCTTTCAGTACGACCCGCTCACCGGCGGGGATTTGGGCTGGTTTCCGCGTGGTTTTCTGACCATCCCGGCGGTCGAAGAAGCAGCCTTCAGTTTGCAGCCGGGCGAGTACAGCAATGTGATTGAGTCCACTTTGGGTTATCATATCATTCAGGTGGAAGAACGAGATGAAAGTTATCCCTTGAGCAGTGAAGCCCGTTTGACACTGCAGGAAAAATTGATACAGGAATGGCTCAACCAGCAGCGGGCTGCGGCGCAAATTGAAATACTCTACCCGTGAGCTGTCACAATTTACCGTCCCGAGCCCCTAAGGAGGTAGTGCGTGAACAAACGAGAACCCCGAAAATCAAACCGAGACTTGCCATGGAATCTGGCAACCGTGTTTGTGCTGGCCATGATTCCCCTGACAGCCTCTTTTTTCTTGATGATTTTTCTCAATCCGCAATCTTCACTGAACCCATTCCCGCCGCCGACTTTGCCGGCTTTGGCGCAGGCGCCGACGGCGACCTCAACCCTGCTGGCGTTACCCCCTACCTGGACGCCAACTCCTTCACCTACCCCCGACTACTCGCCCACTCCACCACCAAGCCCAACCCCTACCGAGCCGATCATCGTCATCATTGGCACGCCGATTGAAAGTCTGGAGACACCCGAACCGACTGAAACCAATGCGCCCGGTGGGTTTACCTTTATGCGTCAGAGCGACCCGCAGGCGATTTCGATCAATCTGTACGATGCCAGCCGTGGCTGCGGCTGGATGGGCGTGGCCGGACGCGTGGTGGACGAACAGAACCGCCCGGTTACCGGTATTCGAGTTTGGCTGCGCGGTACGCTGGATGGCAAGCGGGTGGATATGACCAGCTTGACCGGTACGGCTGCCCAGTATGGTCCTTCGGGTTATGAATTTACCATCGCAAATCAGCCGATTGCCTCACGCGGCTTGCTTTCGGTGCGCTTGCTGGATCAGGCTAACTTACCTCTTTCAGAACGGGTTGTTTTCGATACCTTTGCCGATTGTGATAAAAACCTGATTTTGATTGACTTCAAGAAAGTACGTTGATTCAAAATGGGTCGTTCAGCGCGGCTGAACATCCATTATCTGGCTGGCTGCCAGCAGGCCGTTCAATTCACCGGAATCGAGTGCCATCACGCTGCCACTGCTGAAGAATTCGAAGTCAAAAGTGAGCGGGTCACCCGCCTGCTTGCCCGGCATGGGCATCAGCCGGGCGGTGAGGGGTTTGTTCAAACGCAGCGACAGGGCTGCCAGATCCAGCAGCAAGGCAAAGATGGTTTCCTGAGAACAGTTGCCCGGCAATGGCAGCGTATCCAAACCGGTGCCGCACACGGTGGAATAGAGTAGCAAGTCCTTGATGGTGAGGTGACCTTGCGCACTGCGCAAAGCAAGGCGGGAATCTTCCAAAACCGGCAGCATCAAGCCATTGAAGCCTGCTCGTTTCCACCTGCCCCGACCCAGTGTATCTGCAAGGAAGGCAGCCGCCGCCAGCGACCCAAACCCGCCAAGGGGGACAATGCCCAATTGCTCCAAAGCCGCCCCGGCAGAACACCAGTCCTGTGGGTAAGGGGCAGTCGAAAAGTCGTAGCCGTAAAATTGTATTCCGAAGCGTTCCTGTAGGGGGGTGAGAATTTCACCGATGCGGGCGGCAACCGCTTCCAGTTCATTGATCAAATTCTGGCGGGCTGTAGAAAGCGTTTGCGCCTCCTGAAAAATGCGTAAAATGGTATCGGCACATTCGAAACCAAGCGCATAAGCCGGCGGCTGGCCGGGGGTGTGGTAGGCTGCCGGTAAAAAGGGACAACCCGGTGGGACGTTGGCAAGCGCAGCGAAGCGCAAATTGGCAAAACCATTTGCTTCGAGAGGGGCGTTATCCAGGATGACTTGAGCGCAATGGCGCGCGGCCTGGAAATCTACCTGCTGGTGTGGGGTGGTCAGCAAACCGGTCAAAAATACCCTTTGTGTAGCCGCAAGAAGTGGTGAAATCCATTCGAAGGCTTCTGGATGGGATGGAAGGGCACAACCCAGCGAGAGGTAAGCGAAGCCGGCAGTTTCAGCCTGATCCTCCCATTCTTTTACAAGAGGGATTGCCTCGGCTAAACTTTTATAACCCAGCCACAAGGGAAAGGGGGTGGTTGCCAGCCGGAGAGTTTGCAGGGTAAAACCGATTTGCTGCAAGCGGCCGGCTGCTTCAGCAGCAAAGGCTGCGAGGTTTGTCAGTGATTCTGAAAAGGGAGCTTGCTGTGGATCAAGAAAGCAGGTGAGTGTGCGGATTTTCATGTGTACCTCTGACGGACAACTTCAAACAGCAAAATACCTGCCGCTACGGCTGCGTTCAGCGATTCGATTTGACCGGGCATGGGAATGATGATGTGTTGGTCGGCAGCCTGACGGGCGGCAGGCGATATTCCCTCGGCTTCGCTGCCGATCACCAGCGCCAACGGCTGGCGCAGGTCAACCTGCCAGCAAGGGCTGCCGCTTTCCACATCGCTGACCAGCAATCGGGCAGGCTGCTTCGCTCGCTGACGGCATAGCAGGATGATTTCCTCCCAATTTTTGTGCAGAATGGCCAGTTTAAAATGAGCACCCATTGCAGCGCGCACAACCTTGGGCGAGTAAACATCGGCACATTGAGGGGTGAGGATCACCCCATCGGCAGCGGCGGCTGCACCAGTGCGCAGCAGTGTCCCTAGATTTCCGGGATCGCGCAGCCCGTCGGCAACCACCAGAAAGTCCCAATTTGCCGGGAGGTCGCGCGGCTGCTGGCGGGCAATTGCCAGAATACCCTGCGGATTCTCGGTATCCGAGATGCGTTTGAACAGATCGGCTGATACTTCCTCCACCGGTATGGTAGCGGCAAGTTCGGCAGCCAGTTGTACCGTGCGGGGAGAAGGCTGGCTGCTGATCAGCACAAGGTCAAGGTTTACTCCGCTCAGGTGGGCTTCTTGAATCAGGCGCGCACCTTCGATCACAAAGGCTTGCTCTTCTTCGCGGCTGGAGCGGCGTTGTAAAAGCGCACGCACCCGCTGGATTTTGGGGTTATGGATGCTGGTGATCATCAATGCAGGGACGGATTGCTGAATTCTTCATCCCAGATGCGGATAAATTCTTCCAGGGTTTCCTGATCCAGGAGAGTCAGGCGTACCAGACCCAACTGGGATTGTGGATTTTGTAAAAAGTATTCCTCAATGGCGCGCAAAATTATTCGGGCGGCACGGTCTTTGGGAAAGCGAAAAATGCCGGTTGAGATTGCCGGGAGGGCAATTGAATGAACGCCCAGACTTTCCGCCACCCGCAAACTGGAAAAAACAGCCGTTGCCAATCGTTCATCAGCATTCTGGACGCCCCACACCGGTCCCACAGCATGAATCACGTACTTGCAAGGCAAATTTCCGGCAGTGGTATAGGCGGGAGCAGCATGAGTAACCGGTCCGTGCTGATGCACCCAGCGGTCGCTTTCTTCCTGAATGGTCCAACCGCCCCTGCGCACTATTGCGCCAGCCACGCCGCCGCCATGTTGGAGAAATTCGTTGGCGGCATTGACAATTGCGTCCACTTCTTGAAGCGTAATATCACCCTGAGCCAATTCAAGGCACTGTCGGTTAGAAAATGTGTGAGTGCGTTTGACCACAGTCATTTTCTCCTCCTCTTGGACAAGTATACCGCATAAAAAAACGGGATGGAAATGTTCCATCCCGTCCGGGTATGCGTTGTGCAGAACCGTTGGAGTCGGTAATCAGGACGCCTGAGCCTGTGCTACCACTGCGGCAAACGCCTGCGGATCACGAACAGCCAGGTCTGCCAGCATCTTACGGTTGAGGTTGATGTTGGCTTTACGCAGGGCGTAAATCAACCGGCTGTAAGAAACGCCGTTCAGGCGGGCAGCGGCATTAATGCGGGTGATCCACAACTTGCGCAGATCCCGCTTGCGGGTGCGCCGATCGCGATAGGCGTACCACATGCTTTTGAGCATGGCTTCATTGGCCCGGCGGAAGAGAAAATGTTTCGTGCCGCGCTGGCCTTTGGTAAATTTCAAAACTTTCTTATGTCGTTGATGACCTTGCGGTCCACCTTTTACACGCATTGCTTACTCCTTTGCGAACCCCTGGGCGCCGGTGAGTTCACCTGTTGCAAACACCCAACAGCCGCACTAAAAAAAGAATGAACGAACCGGCCTTAATCCTTCTTGTCGAGATAAGGCGCCAAACGACGAACCCGTTTAATGATGTTTTCCCCTTCAACAGGGAGCATCTCGGTGAAGAGGGCTTTTGTGCGCTTGGAGGTGCGGCGGCGCAGGTGGCTTTTGCCGCCTTTGGTGCGCACAAGCACGCCCGACCCGGTCAGGCGAAACCGTTTTGAGGTTGCCTTGTGGGTCTTGAGTTTGATTTTTCCTGCTTTTGCTTTGCGAGGCACGGTGACTCTCCTCTCGTAAAAATAGTATAACGGTCTGCTTCCGCGACCGCTCATTATACCAGATTTTTGGATTCAAACAAGACGCCGGGCTTGAAAAAAAGGGCAGAAGTTACTCTTCGCTGGCTAATTTTTCGGTGGATTCGACGGCTTTTTTCTTTCCACCTTTGACCGGTGCAAGAACCATGGTCATGGTTTTTCCTTCCAGGGAAGGCATTTGTTCAACGGTGGAAATATCAGCCAGTTCTTGGGCAATTTCCTTTAGATCTTCCAGCGCCAGTTCGGGGTAAGTAATTTCCCGTCCGCGGAAACGAACGGTAACCCGCACTTTCATTCCATCCTGCAGCCAGCGGCGGGCATCACGGGTCTTGAAACCGCGGTGGTGTTCGTTGGTTTTGGGGCGAAGGCGAATCTCCTTGACTTCGATTTTCGTCTGAGATTTGCGGGCTTCGCGTTCTTTTTTGGTACGTTCATAAAGGAATTTGCCAAAATCCATGATCCGGCAGACGGGCGGGGTTGCCCCCGGCGCGACCTCTACCAGATCCAATTCCGCTTCCCGCGCGGCACGCAGGGCCTTTTCGATTGGCAGAACCCCCAGATTTTCGCCATTAGGGCCAATGACGCGTACTTCTGGCACCCGAATGGATTCGTTTACCCGATAATTTGTTGTGCTAATGGGCTTGCTCCTTTCTTTTCCTTTGGTTAAGTTTATTTAGACAAAACCGTCCGCTTTTCTTTCATGCAGCCGGTTCGTAAATGGATATTACCACATATCCGGACGGCGCGTCAACAATTTTTACGCACTATTTTTCCAGCCAGATGGTAACCGGCCCATCGTTTTCAATTTCAACCAGCATGTGGGCACCAAACTCACCGCACTGGACGGGAACACCGAGATCGCGCATAAAATTGGCAAACTGGTCAACCAGAGGGGCAGCCACTTCGGGGGGGGCCGATTCGGTGAAGGAGGGTCGGTTACCCTTGCGGGCATCGGCATACAGGGTGAATTGTGAAACAACCAGGGCTTCCCCGCCAATCTCCAGCAGGGAAAGATTCATCTTGCCGTATTCATCTTCAAAGATGCGCAGCTGGGCAATTTTGCGCGCCAGCGCCTGAGCAGTATCAGCGGTATCCGCCGGTCCAATGCCGACCAGAATGACCAGCCCTTTGCCGATTTCGGCAATCCGCCGGTCATTCACGCTGACCGCTCCACGTCTGACGCGTTGAATGACCGCACGCATCAGGGTAACCCAATTGCCTGCCGCACTTCCACCATGGTTGCTTCGGCAATCTGACCGGCACGTTTGGCGCCATCTTTCAGCACGTCCCAAACGTAATCCGGATTTTTGGAGATTTCTTCACGGCGCTGGCGGAAGGGCAGCAGGTGATTGTTCAGGTTTTCAGCAAACAGTTTCTTGCAGTCCACGCAGCCAATTCCTGCCCGGCGGCACTCGGTGTTGACCATTTCCACCTGTTCCGGGCTGGAGAAGATTTTGTGCATACTGAATACATTGCAGACATCCGGGTTTCCGGGGTCGCTGCGGCGGATGCGCTGGGGGTCGGTGACCATTTGCATGACACGCTGGCGGGTTTCCTCCGGCGTGGCGGCCAGTTCAATGTGGTTGTTCAGGCTTTTGCTCATCTTTTGCTGACCGTCAATGCCGATGACTTTGGGCACCTGAGTTACTTTCATTTGAGGTTCGATCAGTACCTGTGTATTGTAGCGATGGTTGAACGAGCGTACTGTTTCGCGGGCAAATTCCAGGTGGGGTGCCTGGTCCACGCCAACCGGCACCACATCCGCTTTGTAAAGCACGATATCAGCGGTCATCAATACCGGGTAGCCCACCAGACCATAATTGACGTTGTGAGGCTGTTCACGGGCTTTTTCTTTGAAGGTGGGTAAATCGGTTAGTTTGCCCAGCGGCGTAACCATCGAAAGGTAGGTATGCAGCTCCATTACCTGCGGCACATGGGACTGGACGAAGACAATCGATTCCTCCGGGCGGATACCCACTGCCAGCCAGTCCAGGGCCATTTCATAGGTGTTTTGGCGCAGGTCGAGGGTGGTTTCCAGCGTGGTCAGGGCATGCACATCCACAATGCAATAAATGCAATCGTAATCTTCCTGAAGGGCAACATAATTCAGCATGGCGCCGAGATAATTGCCTAAGTGCTGCCGCCCGGTAGGGCGTGCACCGGAGAAAACTCTTCCTTTTTTTGCCATAAACTTAACCGCCTTCCTTGATGAAAGATAAGAGCAAATTTTGAACTTCGCCGGGTTCGGCATGACGATGGGTTTGCAGTTTGGAGTAGATCAACTTTCCGTTGACGGTTACTTCAAAGCAGCCTCCATCGGAGGGAATCAGGGTCATTCGTTCGATACGTGCTTCATGTTGTTTGAGCAGACTTACCATCAAACTGATGGCTCTTTCGGTGTAACGTCAGACTGCACAATATTCAATAGTAATCTCCAGTTTCATTGCTTGGCTCCCGCTTTGGAATTGGCTGAATTATAATTCATCTGGCGTTGTATGAAGAGTATACCACTGCAAAAACGGCTATTCGATTTGGTGATCACCCTGCTGGGAATGGTCATTGCTTTGCCGCTCATGGGTATCATTGCTCTGGTCATCTACCTCAAAGAAGGCAGCCCGGTTTTGTTCAAACAGCCGCGCCCCGGTCTGGGGGGCAAAATTTTCACCCTCTACAAGTTCCGCACCATGCGTAATGCCGTGGACAGGCACGGCAACCTGCTGCCGGATGCCGAACGGCTGACACGACTGGGTAAATTTTTACGTTCCACCAGCTTGGATGAATTGCCGGAGCTGTTCAACGTCCTGCGCGGTGAAATGAGTCTGGTTGGGCCGCGTCCGTTGCTGGTGGAATATCTACCCCGTTACACCCCGGAACAAGCCCGCCGCCATGAGGTTCTGCCGGGAATCACCGGATGGGCGCAAATCAACGGGCGCAATGCGCTGACGTGGGAAGAAAAGTTTCGGCTGGATGTTTGGTATGTGGACCACTGGTCTTTAGGGCTGGATGTGAAAATTCTTGCTCTGACTTTGTGGAAAGTGCTGCGCCGGGAGGGCATCAACGCCCCCGGGTCGGAAACGGCAGAGCCGTTCATGGGCAGTCCAGAAAAATCCAGTCAGGGAACGCTAAGGGGGTAAATCCAGCCTTCTTCCAGTTCCCGCAAGGTTTTCCGCACCAGTTCCAATTTTCCTTCGGTCAGGCGCTCCGGATTGACCTCGCTAATCTGCGTGCCGGCCTGCCAGAGGGTGCCTTCGTCGCCGTTTCGCCAGTTTTGCCATGCCTTTTCCAGCGCGGTTAGCCAATCCGCTTGCAGCGTGGCAATCCACTGATTGCGGTACTCCTCCGGAGCAGGCAGGAGGGACAAAATGGCAATATTCTGGCGGGTAATCTGATCGAGCAGAACCGGCTGCATGAGAGCGGGGTCGGAAAGGTAGATGGTTTCCAAACGGTTTTGCTGGAGCGCATCAAACGCGCCAACCCAGCCTTGCGGGTCTGAATTTGGGGAAAAAGTTGTCGTCTGAGGGAACAACACAATTGGAGCGAAAACCGGGGCGCACCGGCCGCACAGATAACGGCCTCCGTTCTTAAAAGCATCCTCCATCTGGTTTACAAGCGGATCATCCTGACGAAACATCGCTCCGGAGCGAAAGTCGGGAGCAACGAGTGTGGTAATGAAACCGGCGATGAACGCCTGATTCGCCATAGAGGAACGGATTACACTGACATTCGGGGAGGCCGGGGTAGAATCATCGTTAAGGATGATCAGCCTGAGATTGGGAAAGCGCAAACCCCACTCGGTGGTCTGCGAATCGGCTGTGGATAAGACGACCAGTTGCAGATTCTCCGGTGGAGTGTTCAGATCAGGCGGCGTTCGTACCTCAAGGGTGAGATTATCTGCGGCGGCTTTTTGTTCCAGCCAGGGTTGGATACTGGCGGCGGTCATTTCTCCGCCGGGGGGGATAACCAGCCAGACCAGGCCGGGCAAAGGGGTGGTAGGTGACGGCTGGACAGGGGCGGGCTGGTTTTCGCCATTGGAATAACTGGTTGGTTGGGATGTTGGAACACTGGTCGGATTGGTGGTACAGGCGCTGAGTAATCCAACCATCAATAGCACAGAAGCGATTAACATTTTTCGGAAAGACAGGAGGGAGGACATGGGCTAATTTTACCCGGAAATGCTTTTTTAAGTCTGTATTATAATTGTCTTATGATTGAGATAAACATTCCCGGCCGCGGCGAATTAAGGCTCAACCATCTGGTTTGTGATGTGAATGGCACACTGGCCTTGGATGGCAGGCTGATAGACGGGGTTGGACGCAGCCTCTCGATTTTAAAAGACCGCCTGACGATTCATCTGATCACCGCCGATACCCACGGCAGGCAGGAATTGATTGACCGCCAGTTGAATTTGACCGCCCACCGCCTTAAAGCCGGCAACCAGGCTGAACAGAAGGCTGAATTTGTCCGCTCGCTGGGCGCTGCTCAGGTGATCGCGATTGGGCAGGGCGCTAATGATGCGGCAATGCTGGCGGAAGCGGCGTTGGGAATTTGTGTGTTTTCACGCGAAGGGGTCTCCACCGCCGCCTTGCAGGCGGCCGATATTGTTGTGCCGGATATTTTGAGTGCGCTGGAATTGCTGGAAAAACCGCTTCGACTGATTGCTACCTTACGTCAATGAGTATTCCAAGCAGTGAACCTTTGCTCCCTGAGGATGAAAATCGTCTGCCGCCTGCCCGGCGGCGGCGCGTCCGGCGTTCGCTGCTGCCAGCAGGAGGTGATGAGCGCTCAGCCTTTTTGGAGCAGATTGCGCATCAGGTTACCCCCGGCTACGAATTTTTTCTTTTCACTTTTCTGGCAGGTGTGATTCTGGGTGTCGCAATTTTACTGGATTCGCCTGCTTTTTATTTACTGGCTGTGTTGTTTGCACCATTTTTAGGCCCCGTTTTGGGGCTTTCGCTGGCGGTGGTAGTCGGCTCGGGCCGATTTTTCCTCAAAGCATTGGGCAGTCTGGTCATTGCCTGTATGCTCATTTTTGGTTTGTGCCTGCTGGCTGGCGGTATTGGCAAAGCGTTTTTACCGGGCAGCACCCTCACGCTTCCGGTCAACTTTTCCCTGTTTTCTATCCCCAATTTCATCGTTCTGGCAATTGGGGTTGGGCTTGCCAACTACATGCTGGTGCGTTCCCCCCGTCAAAAGCCGCTGGTTGCCAGCGTAGCCATTGCCTACGAGTTATTGCTGCCGCTGGGGGTGGCAGGCTTTTCGTTGAGCTATGGTCTGCCCGGCTCCTGGGTGGATGGACTCATCGTGTTTGTTGTTCATCTGGCATGGTCAGCGCTGGTCGGTTCAATGGTTTTGTTTGTGATGGGATTAAAACCCGCCAATGTATTTGGGTATACGCTGGGGTCGTCCATCATTCTCATCAGCCTGATTGCGGTGGTACTGATCACCGGATTAATGACGAGCCAGCCCATCGTGGTGGCTACTTTGCCTACTCCAACCCATACGCTTACCTGGACTTCAACGGCGCCAGCCCAACCTCCCGCCACACCAACCCTTACCCCATCTCCCCCGCCGCCAACACAGTCACCCACTGCGACCATTCAACCGACCTTTACGCCTACTGTGACGGTAACTCCCCAACCGACCCCGGTTTGGGCGCGGGTATTTGCCCCTCAGAGTGATGGCGCCATTGTGCGCGAAGAACCGGATGGAAAAGCACTCACTTCCTTGTTAAATGGCAGTCTTGTTCAGGTGATTTCCGACCCGGTTAAAGGGAACGGGAATACGCTTTGGGTGCAGGTGAGGACTGAAAACGGATTGGTGGGTTGGATGGTGCAGGCGCTCCTTGCAACTGCCACCCCTGCACCGGGATGGTAAATGGAATAAAAACAGGTAAAATGCAGGGCGAATAACCCTGATATATTTTCACACAGGAGATTGGTATGACAATTCACTTTGGCACGGATGGATGGCGTGCAGTTATCTCGGATACTTTCACTTTCAACAACTTGCGGCTGGTTACTCAGGCAATTGCCGATGCTGTGGCAACCGATGGCTGGCTGAACGGCGCGGGGAATGGACTCAGCCCGGATGCGCGGGTGATGGTGGTGGGATTTGATACCCGCTTTTTATCGGACCGCTATGCCGCAGAAGCCGCGCGCGTGCTGGCTGCCAATGGTTTCACGGTACATCTGGCACAAGCGGATGCACCCACGCCGGCAATTTCGTATGCGGTTCGCCACTTGAATGCCATCGGCGGCATTATGATTACCGCCTCGCACAATGCGCCCCGTTATAACGGAGTCAAGCTCAAAGCAGCCTTTGGCGGTTCGGCATCCCCTGAACAATGCCGCAAGGTGGAAGTTTACCTTAACGATAACGAAGCTCAGGCGCGCGGTCCAAACCTGATGGAGTTTGAGCAGGCGCGCCAGTTGAAACTCATTCAACGCTTCAATCCAATTCCAGCCTATACCGAACACCTGCGCCGGTTGATTGATTTTGACCTGATTGCAGAAAACCCTCAGCGGATTGTAGTGGACTCGATGTACGGTTCCGGGCGGGGTGTAATTCGTTCGATTTTGCAAGGAACGGGCTGCGAAGTTTTTGAGATCCGTGGCGAAATGAATCCCGGTTTTGGCGGAGTCCATCCCGAACCGATCAGCCGTTATTTGGGGGCACTGGCGGGGGCAATTGCTACCGGCGCCGGTAGTTTTGGCCTGGCGACGGATGGTGATGCGGATCGGATTGGTGCCATGGATGAACGCGGAAATTTTGTGGACCCGCACAAAATTATGGCGCTGGCTTTGCGTTATCTGGTCAAGAAACGCGGCTGGCAGGGTTCGGTGGTTCGCACTGTATCCACAACGCGGATGATTGACCGGCTTGCCCGCAAGTATGAATTACCTCTGCACGAAACCCCGGTTGGTTTCAATCACATTGCCGATTACATGCTCAAAGAAGAGGTGCTGATCGGCGGTGAGGAATCCGGCGGAATTTCCTTTAAAGGGCATATCCCTGAGGGAGATGGCATCTTAATGGGGTTGTTGATCGTTGAAATGGTCGCCGATTCCGGCGGGAGCCTGGTTGATCTGGTAGATGATTTACTGGCAGAGGTTGGACCGGCTTTTTATGAACGGCGCGACCTGCGTCTGAAGCATCCGGTGGCCAAAGATAAGATGACAGCCCGCTTGCAAAATGAAGCCCCGGCTCAAATTGGCGGAGAAAAAATCATTGAGATCAGCACCCGCGATGGGGTTAAGTACATTTTGTCCGATGATTCGTGGTTGTTGATCCGCCCCTCCGGCACTGAACCCGTTTTGAGGGTGTACGCAGAGGGGCGTTCAATGGATATGGTCAAAGAGCTGTTAAGGTATGGAGAGGAAGTTGCGGCCAGCGTTGCCTGAAAATGCAACCTGTCGCTAGAGTTAAAACAACAATCCCCGACGGGTTTCGCCGGGGATTGGCTTTTTTTGAGGAGCAAGTGCACCCGCGTGTCGGTTGACAGCCGGCTATCTACAAAGTTTCAAACCACTGACGACTAACCGCTGGTGGAAAGCCGCAACCGCCGGACAACCAGCACCACGAAGATCAGCGCCAGAGCCACCCCAAACATGCCGGGCAAACCGACCTCATCCATGAAACCGGTATTGGGTAAGGCTGTCGAAGTGGGGACAAGTGTGCCGGGACCGGGTGTGGGTGGAACGGTTGGACTGCCCTGAGCCACTGCGGTAAGAAAGGCAGCGACCGTAGCCGTACGGGCAGCCGAGTCACCTTCCGCAAGGACACCAGAGGTAGCCGTCGGTTGGGGTGTGCTGGTGGCAATCACCACCACTACCGTGGGTGTCCAGGTCGGCGGCATGACGGCTTTTTCGGTCATGCGGCGGATTTCCTGTACGTAGATATCGGTAGCCTGCTGGGCAATTGCCGTATTTTGGGCGTTGATTTGGGCGGCCTGCTGGGTGTATTCACCGGCGCGGTTGCGGTTGACGATCACGAAAATGATGATTACCACCACCGCCAGCACGAATACGCTGGCAATCACGCCGACCACAAGCCAGAAGGTCTTGTTGCTTTTTGGTTCGCCCTCTTCTTCTTCAAGCGGCTGTTCTTCCTGAAAGTCAGGTTTGAACTCTTCAAATGGGTTTTCTTCAGGACTGTTATTGTCTATGTTCATGGGTGCTTCTCCTAGAGGTTATTCTAGCACATCCAGGTTTGTAAGTGGTAACGAAATCTGCTGGTTATTTTCCAAACGAATTTCGGCAACCTGAGCTCGCAGACCTCCCGGCAGGGTGACCCGTCCCGGCCGGATGGCAGTCAGTGTGCCGATTTCACCTGCGTAAGGCGCGCTGAGAATGCGCACAGTTTGTCCAACAGTAAACTCCACCGCATCCATAGGTGTTTGACCCTGCGAAGGCAATGGGACAACCACTTCGGGTCGTTCGCCAATTTCCGGATTCCAGTTGGTGTTAATGGATACTTCCCGTTTTTCATGGGTCTTGAGCAATCGAAAAGCGGCGCGGTTCATGGGGATTTGTCCAAAACCTTCGGTGACCATGATGGGAACAGTGCATTTTTGGGCAGCGGCAATCAAAGCGGCCGAGATGCTGCCTACAATCAATCCGCGCAACGGCAGTTCTTCGGCGGCGTCCAAGGCATCCGGTTTATGGATGAAACCGCCAACAACAATCGAACCGCGTAAACTCATATCCAGATTGGCTCGATGAATCTCCTCATCCGCTTGTGAAGCGGCAAATTGCAACATGCCGCTGTTGATTTGACCATTTCCCCAAACGCCTTGAATCAGCGCTCCGTGGGTTTCGATCACCACGCCGCGTTCGGCCAGCACCTCGCTTACAACGCCATTCAAACCTGCTTTCAGTTCAAAATGTTCCCCTGCTTTTTCGAGCAGAATCTGGCCGCGCTGAATGGAAACGATGGTCGAATCAAGCGGGGCGCGAATGACTTTGGGGAGCAGTCCGCCGGTTTGGGCGAGAATATCTCCCTTTTCGACCCGTTCACCAACCTTTCTCTCGATCAAGCGATGCGCCTGTTCAGCCCTTCTCAACCCCAAAATGCGGCGCACATCCACCAGAATATGGCTGCCAGGCAGGTCGGCTTCGGCAACGACATAAGCGGCGTTGACCTCCTGCCCAACCCGCGCCAGAATGCGCCCCTTGCCCGGTAACATGCGTGCCCGGCGAATGTGTGCCAATGGGAGAATGTGGGTGACTGTGGCGATCATTTTCCTTGTGACCTCAATCAACAAAGTGCAACTTTTATACCAGATTTATACGCCAAAGCCGGCTGCCCATTTTTTGAGCATATCGCGCCGCCGGGCGGCATCTGCCGGTAAAGAGATGGGACGGCCGCGAGCATCCACAATGACACCGCACACCCCGCCGATGACTTTAAATGAGCGGGTGGTATCTTTGCCGGTGGGGTCAATCGTGATCGGCCGAAGGGGTTGAAGGTGGACTTTGGCAGTTTGTCCAGCCTGAATGGGTAATGCGGTTATGCTGCCTTGCCGAATTTCCAGACTCACCTGGTTGCCGGCTTCGTATTCCACCTTCACCCTTAGAATGCTTGTCCCGTAGCGGGCGTTACTGAGCGGCGTGATGACCGTTCCAAGGTTGAGATACGCATTCGATTCAATGACCTGAACCGGCAGGATGGTGTTGTTGGTCGAGATAATGCCCAACGCTGCTGTCAGGCCATGCGCGTCCTGAACAAAGGTGGTAATCCCATACGGTTGAAGTCCATCTGCCAGCATCATCAGGCTGATTTGGGGCGACCATTGGGTGAGAGGCATGCCGGCTGCCAGAATCGGTTCGGTTAGTAATGGGGCATTGGGGTAACGGGCGCGGTGCTGGTTCAATCCGCTCCACAGGATTTGGCGAATGGCAGCCTGTTCAATGGCAACCGTTTCGGCGGTGATGGGCAGCAGCGCAGGGTGCAGTGTTTTATGCCAGAGATAATCTTCCACCACACTTTCAGGGATGTGAATGGGCAGCCAGCGGGCAATTTCCGAAACCGGAACGACGCGCAATGCCTGGGCAATGCCCGTTCCCGTTCCCATTGGAAACACACTCACTTCGGAGTTGCCCTGAAAAGCGGTGGCTACAATCAGGTTGCCTGCCCCTAAATCAACACCCATGACTCCTTTTGCAGGGTTATTGATACGGCTCAGGAAACGAATCATTCTGGCAAAGGCGAAAGGCGCAGAAAGCGGTTCTACTGCCAGAATGGAACGATAGGATTGCAATCCCCCAATCTGACGCGAGCGGATGTGAAATTCGGCTTCAGCGAGGACATCTTGGGCGGGGGAAAGATTTTCAACATCAATCTCCGGCCGCAGATTGGGGGCAACATGCACTTGAGTATAGGTGCTGAGCACATCTTTGACGGGGGTGGTGAGGGTCTGATTACCGGCGTAGATGATTTCCGGCCTCTTTTCACGGGGCATGATTTGCAATGCAAAAGTCAGGAGATCAACATTTTTGGCGATGGAGCGGCTTGCCCCTTGATCTGTTCCTCCGGAAAGAATGATCAAATCCGGCTTTGCGCGTAACAGGGCGTCAATTTGCGCTTCCGGCGGGCGCCGGTCATTCAAACCGATTGACTCGGTGATCAGCGTGTGTGCCGAGGAAGCCAAACGACGAGCGCTTTCCAGCGAAACATCTTCCAGCAGACCCATGACGACCACCCGCAGCGGCTGACCGGCGGTATAAGTCAATACGACCTGATCCACCCCACTGCCATCCGGTTTACCGGGCAAAATCAGGCGCGATTCTTCCAAAAGAATGCGCGAGGTGATTTCCTGTAAATTGGAAATGGCCAGATGGATGCCTTCCGAAATGTCAAAGAATGGGGATTGAATGGTTGTGGGTGCGCGGCCGGCACCAATGAAGCGATACTGCCCGTCCACCAGGTCAAACAAGAGCGCGCGGGTGTGAATGCTGCCAATTTCAATGGCGAGAACGGATTCGGCGTCAACTAGGGAAGTGGTCATAAGCAATTTTCATGGAAGAAAGGTTTGGATTGCCGTGCGCAGGAAGTCGAACCGTTCGATCAATGCGGTCAGGGCGGCAGCCAGAATACCGGCGTACAAAGCGCCCAATGTGATGGCAATGAAAATTTGTCCACCAAAGGCTGCTGCCTGAACTGCTGCCGATCGGCTGATTTGTTGATTGGCTTTTCGGCGTGCACTGAACTGGAAGTAGATCAAGGTGAGAACTGTACCGATCAGCAGGATGATGCCTCCCATCAACTGGCTGCCAGCCTGCAAAACATTTCCGCTTTGGGTCAGGGCAAAAGGTTGTATTGCACCGCGGATTTGCCCAAAAAGTGTACCGCTAACCGCCCCACCAATAATAACCGCTGCGCCACTGCCGACCAGAAATGCCATCGAAGGATTGCCCAGGGTGGTCAGACGGGGAGATAACTTGAAAAGTAAAAGAACGCTCAGCACTGCAGGTACTACGGCGAGCAGTTTTTCGGACGCGCTGCCGAAGATGAGCGGAACGACCAAACGGGGGAAGATGACTTCAAACAATAAGATGACGGCAACATAGCCAGCCGACACACCCACAAATAAATATGCAGCCAAACGAAAGAGCGGATTATCACCCAAAAGATAACTGAGAGTCAACAGGGTGAGAATGAAAGCAACCGCAGTCCAGGCAAAGTCAACATCCATGATGCTTATTTCCCCTTCGTTTCGGGTTTCTTGAACAAATGCATCACCAGATAATAGAGACTGAAAAGGAGAATCAGGACAACGATCAACATCAACCCGGCCTGATAGGCATCCATGTAGCCGGGTGTCAGGCTGGTTGTCCGACCGCTCAGTTGCTGGTAAGCTGCCAGACCGGGCAAACCGGCCAGCATACCAGTTGCCTGCCCGTTTTGTACGTATGGCTGAATCATCGGGGCGGCTTGATTGCTGGCAATAACTAACAGCGGAGTGTTTTCCAACAGCGGGCTGAGTTGTTCGATCCATAACCGGCTGGTGTCGGTGTTATCGCTGAGCAGCAATATCGCTGAGAAATCTGAGATACGTTGAATGCTTTGGAAGGGCGCTTGATCCCAGGCGTAAGCTCCAAAGCGGTCGCGTGGAGCAGCCAGCGATGGCTGGCTGGCCAGCGCTGCAATGGAGGTGACGCCGCCCGGCAAATAACCCAGATTGAGGATTTGACCTTCGGAGGCAGAGTTTGCCAGCATTTCTTCTGCCAGTACAGCGCCGGCAGGGTTGATGGAAACAATGGCAATGGTTTTTCCGGCTCGCAGGAGATCATTCATAACCGGTTGTGCGACGGTAGTCATTTCGCCTGCCAGCGCGGGTTCAAAATCAACTGCCAGAAGGATGGGCGGATTTTGTTCCGTGGATGCCGTCAGCGCTTGAATCTGAGTGAAGAAGGCTACATTCTCCGGAGCAAATAGAGCCGGGGGGGCTGCCAGGTTTACGCCACCGATCAGAACAAACAATACTGTGGCCGCCAGCACAATCCCGATCAACATTCGGGCAAGGACATGCGGGGCGGCGGTTCTTGCTCCGCGGGATGGGCGGCCTTGTTTTTCCTCCTGGAGGATGGATTCGAGAAGATTGGCATAATTGCGCTGCTTTTCACTCACCTGCAAGCGGGCCGAGTAAACAGCCGGTTTGCTGTATTGGGTAATCAACGCTTCGGCAGGCAGAACTCCCTGAAAACCCGAAAGCGGCCCACTGGTTTCAATGCGTTGATCCTCATCCGTTCCAATGCGGCCCGGCGCAACGGCATCAACGGGTCGCATGGCTTCCAGCCAGCCGGGCAACTCAACCGGTTCCAGCCCGGCTTCGCCCTCCGCAGCCGGAGCTGCGGTTTCGGTAGAAGGTTCGAATACCTGCTCGTCAAACCATTCCGGTAATTCTTCGCTGATAAAGGGGGAGATTTCATACTCCTCCTCAGCTGCAGGTTCAGCGGGCGGTGTTTCAAATATAAATGCGGAAGAAGCACCATCAGCCAGAGGAGAAATATCTTCCAAAATTGAGCTGAAATCTTCTGACTCAATCAACGGTTCGGCAGGGGTTTCTTCCGGAAGTTCACCCTCCAGTGAAGGGATGCCCTCCTCCAGCGGTGGGAATGAAGCCAGCCAGTCTTCTACGGATTCGGATGAGGTGGATTCGGGGGTTGGAGCTTGCCCGGTAGGCACTTCTGGTAGGGCATCCTCTTCCGAAATGCCGGTTTCTTCCGGTGAGGGTTCGGTGGGCAATTCCTCCCCCTGCTCGAGCCATGCTTCATCCGGCAGGGTGAAAGGTGTTTCCATTTCAATTGAGGAGGGCTCAGCGTCACCTTCAAAGGATTCAAAGGCTTTCAACCAGTCTTCACTGGTTTCTGGGGGTGATTGTTCCTCTTCCGATAAGGGAGAAGGGCTTGTACCAAAAGTCTCAAAGGATTTTAACCAGTCTGGTTCTGCTTCCTCTGAAGCAGGCAGGGGCATTTGACCCGCATCTTCTTCCTCAACGAACAGGTTTGAACCTCCCAGCCAGTCGAGCGGTTCTTCTTGGGGTGTAGAGGGGGTTTCGTCGGCGGTTTCTTGGCTTTGTTCAATGCCTTTCAGCCAATCCGGCAGTTGCTCATCGCTTAAATCCAGATCCTCGCCCTCGGTGGGGGAAAGTGAGGCTGGGCGGACAGGTGAGGGTTCCTCTTGTGCTTCCAGGTTGACAAGCGAAAGCCAATCGGGGAGGGGGAGTCCTTCCCCGACTTCGGATTCAGAGATGGATGGCTCGCTCTGGCTGGAGGATATTTCTACATCCTTCAACCACTCGGGGAGTTCCTCTTCCTCTGCACGCTCATCTGATTGATCATCACTGCCGGGTTCTTCCTGCGAGCGTTGGCGGATACGCGCCAGCCAGTCTGGCACGTCTTCTGTAAAGGGCGGTGTATCGGCGGGTTTGGCTTCATCGCCCTCGCTTTCGGGTGGGGGTTCTGTGTCATCGCGCAGGCTTTTCAGCCAATCATCCTCTTCTCCTTCAAAATGAAAAGCATTTGAAGAGGGAAAATCAAAAAACAAGCGATGACATTTTTTACATTCAATGGCATCGGATGGGTTGGAAGCCCCACAATGAGGACAAATAATCTCGCTCATAGACTATCCACTATAGGGGCGGTCTGCGCCGATGAGGATGCGCAAACCGGTAGTAATACTGCCCAATGCGATACCCAGCAAAATACCCCGAGCACCAGCAATGGGAAGGGTATTCAGGGCGGCCAATAAATCCTTTACGAAGGGGATGTTTTCAGGAATGTTCAAAAAGCCGCTTAACAAAATCAGGAAGAGAAGGGTGCTGGCGGTGAACAAAACAGCCAGCCAGCCGCGTTTGCGTTGAAAAAGGCGGATGCTGGCGTACGTCAGCGTTACGGTCAACACACCCATCAGGCTGGCTTCCACCGGAAACTGGATATAAGTGACAACTTTTTGGAAATTGGGGTCGGTTGGGCCGAGAAGCAGACCGGCGATAAAGGTGCCCGCAAATGCCAGCAGCAGGATGATGCTGTAGTAATCGCGTTCGCGGGCGGAGTTCAACTTGCGCCAGTGGACGCTCAAAAGGTTGAGGATGGCAATCAGGCCAGCAGCAGCCGCCACTGGAATGGTCCAGGAAAGCAAAATCTGGCGGACGGGCAACAACACCGGAACGGGCAGAAAAGCACCCAGCAAAACCAGCAGCCCGGTGGCAATGGCGATAGCAGTGGAGACTGGTGCCCTCATACCACCCCCAGCAATTTCAAAATAGAACCTGCAACAATAACCACAATCACACCCCAGCGTAAAATATCCTGTACTTGCAGGCTGGCGGTATACACTGCGCCACTATTGAGATATGCCGGAATGGCAAACAATTCCTCACCAATCAGGGTTTCCTGACTGCTGGTGAAAAGCGCCGCCTGAGCACTGAGCGAATCGGTGGCAGCCAGGGTAAAGGCTTCTTGCTGCTCTCCAGCTTCCATCAACAGGGCAATCTCCGGGCCAAAATTTCCAATTGCCAGATGAGCGGAAACATTTTCACCATCGGCGATTGGCAGCGCGCCGGCAATGTAGGAGAAAGAGGTCGGGCCGGTCAGCCGCCCGCGATGCGGGTCATACAGTTCCAGCTGGTTCATCTGACGGTAAGCTGCGCGCAGCGTATCCTGACTCAGCAAGGTGAGGGTTCCTTCGCCGCTGCTGGCTAAAGGGGGGCGGTCGCTGATGCTGCTGACTCGCGCAATGCGTTCCAGTGTGGTCAGCCCGGCCAAACCGGCTGCGCTGGTTGAAGAGGCGATACCGGCTTTACCCAGTGTAATATGGATGCGGGTGCCATTTTCGACGGCCAGACCAATGGCCTGACGAAGGCGGTCAAAAGCCGGCAGTTGACGCAAACCGCTGCGCAGGATGTTGCGCTGCAGGGTCAGCAGCAAGATCAGACCAGCAGTGACCGCAATCAAAGCCAGAGCCATGATTGCTTCAACCATCATAAATCAACCTCCCCGCGCAGGTAGGCAATGAATTTCCGGCTGCGCTGATTGTCTTCCAACAGGTTTGCCAATTCGAGCCATGTTCTTTTAGATGGAGAAAAGGATTCCAATAGGGGGATTCCGGCATAAACCACCTGCGCTGCAAGGATTTTTAGCGGGCCGGTCGCTTCCAGCAGGGTGATTGTGATTTCCTCGAGATTTCTTTCCTTAAGGAAATTCGCCCATTTTTGCCAGCAGGATTCAACCTCTTGCATGGTATCAGTATAGCATAATTTTTTAAATGCAATTTTTTCGAGGGGGTATGCACTAAAAAGGGAGTGATTTCAGGTTGAAAGTGATCTCCAGAGGGTGCTTCCCCCGCCTTTTTGCCAGTAATGACAAATGGCATCTCTCATTTCTTCCATACTTGTCCAAAAAGTGCTGATTTGGGATTGATAACAGGCAACGGCATCCTGCCAGGCACGGCAGGCATCCAGCGATATGGCAATTTGTTCAATCCGCCAATCCGGCGCGATATATTCGTGCAAACGGCCGGCGTGTTGCAGCAGGTAGGGATAATCGGCGTAGTACCACAACGGTCTGCCGATCAATTGAGCGGCTGTGCGGGTCAGGTGGTGGTCTATGTGTCCGCCGAGAGTAAGCGGGCAAACAATCCGGCTGGAGAGGGGAATATGGGCGGCTAATTGGTTGGCCAGTTGCGAGGCCAGAGGATATTCCGCCGGCAGCAAAGGTTGGAAGAGTGCCTCATTTGAGGTTATCAATGGCTGGCCGTTTTCGGGGTTGCGCCGGTAAATACAATCGGGGATATCCAGATGAAACGGTGTAGCGCCGAGTTTTTGACAGGCAGCCCGATCTTCCTGCCGACGGGTAATCTGGGAAGATTGGGCTGTAACCCCCCAGCGCTGGTGAAGCATTTCCGCCAGCGGGGAAAGTTCACCCGGCGGCGGATCACCCGCACAAATCGTGCAGATTTCGACCCGTTCCCCCTTTTGGATCAGCTCAAAAATGAACCCCCCGCAGGAGAGAACGGCATCATCCAGGTGAGGGGAAAGAAATACCCAATCCATATTCGACTTATTGTACCATTGCGGGCAGGGCATGATACAATCGAATTGGAGGTGTGTTGTGGGCTGGCTTGATTTTCTTTTCGAAAAGAAACCGTATCCGGCAGAAATGCAGGCTGAAATTGACCGCTTGATTGACGAGCTGGTGCGTATTGGTCAAAAGGAGGATTTTCTGTCAGAGCGATCCGGGGGCTCCTTCAATGCGCAATGCCGTCACATTCGGGCACGCGAAATTGGCGTTCGATTGGATCAGGCGGGCGGGATTGCCCTCATGGAATATGTCATGAAAAAAGTGCGGCGGAGGGTGGGAGATACGCTGGCAGCCCATCTGGCTTATGCGTGGTCCGAAATTGGAAAATGGGTTCCGTAACGGATGCTTGACATCCTGAATGAGATGCGTTAGGATAAACAAAGTAATGGGGAGTAGCCTCCTCTCGCAGGACGGGTTATCGTCAAAACGAAGCCAGCGGCTTCCGGTAGCCCGGGCGCATGAAAAAGCGTTTGGCAAGACCATCACGGAATGGTGATGGTCTTTTTTTATATCAAAGTTTGAATGGGAGCAACATTGCAATGAAAAACTGGTACGCAAAATCCCTGGATGAAATTGAAGCCGAACTTTCAACCGATTTAAAACACGGACTAACTTCAGCGGAAGTCGAAAAAAGACGGGCAAAATACGGACCGAACGAACTGATTGAGCGCGGTCTGAAAAGCCCCTGGAAAATTCTATTGGAACAGTTGACCGAGATCATGGTCGTAATCCTGATCATCTCGGCGGTTATTTCAATTTTCCTTCACGAAGTCACCGATGCAATTGTGATTTTGATCATCGTGGTGCTGAACGCGCTGTTGGGCTTTACCCAGGAATACCGTGCCGAAAGGGCAATGGCTGCGCTTAAAAAGATGGCAGCACCTAAGGTCAAAGTCCACCGCGATGGTCACCTGATCGAGATTTCTTCCCGTGAATTGGTACCGGGAGATGTCATTCAGCTGGATGCGGGAGATGCTGTACCTGCTGATTGCCGCTTAATTGAAGCGATTAACCTGCGCGTTCAGGAAGCCGTGCTGACGGGTGAATCTGAGCCGGTTGAGAAAAATACCCAGGTGATCCAGGGGGAAAATATACCGGTTGGAGACCGGCGCAATATGGTTTTCATGGGAACCGTGACAACCTACGGGCGCGGTTCGGCGGTGGTGGTACAAACCGGCATGCAAACCGAACTGGGGCGGATTGCCGACATGATTCAGGGAGTGGGTCAGGAAGCCACTCCCCTGCAAAAACGGTTGGCGCAGCTGGGCAGAGGGCTGGCAGTGGCTGCGCTGGTGATTGTCGGCATCGTTTTTGGGTTGGGGGTGCTGCGCGGTGAGCCCATCCGCATCATGTTCCAGACGGCGATCAGCATGGCAGTGGCAGCAGTGCCGGAGGGGTTACCGGCGGTGGTTACCATTGCGTTGGCTCTTGGCGCTCAGCGAATGCTTCAGCGTCGGGCGCTGATCCGAAAATTGCCAGCCGTCGAAACACTGGGTTCCGTCACCACGATTTGCTCCGATAAGACCGGTACACTCACCGAAAATCGCATGACCGTTACGGTGGTTGATGTGGCCGGGAATCGGATTGATTTTCTGGAAGAGGTTCAAAATTATTCGCCAACCCTGCCCGACCGTCGAAAAATCGAACCAGTGCTGGTAGAATACCCTGCCGTTGCGCTTCTATTGGTGGGAGGGACTTTGTGCAATGATGCGGTGATCGAAGCTAATGAAAGCGCGCGGGGAGGCTTTGTTTCAGTCGGTGATCCTACCGAAGGCGCGCTGGTCATTGCCGGAGCGCGGGTAGGTTTGTGGAAAGACGAACTGGAAAAAGCTATGCCGCGCGTGGCCGAATTGCCGTTTGATTCGGAACGTAAGCGCATGACCACCGTTCACCGCCTCAATCAGAATGAACTGCCGGAAATCTTGAAAACGGCTGAGCGTGTTATCGCCGCTGAAATTCAGCAGCCGTACATTTCCATTACCAAAGGCGCTGTGGATAGCCTGTTGGAAGTGTGTAACCGCGTGTGGGTCGAAGATGGCAGCGTTCCGCTGGATGAGGAATGGCGCAGGCGGATTGAAAAAGCCAATGAAGACATGGCAATGAAGGGAATGCGGGTACTGGGCGTGGCATACCGGCTATGTCCTGCCGAACAAGTCGAGGGGTGTGATAAGCCGCAAGAACAAGCCCTGATTTTTGTTGGAATGGTGGGTATGATTGATCCTGCCCGCCCGGAAGTCAGAGATGCGGTGGCAACCGCCAAGGGTGCAGGCGTACGTCCGATTATGATCACAGGTGATCACCCGCTGACTGCGCTGCACATTGCCCGCGAACTGGGCATTACCACGCCGGATGGCGAAGCAATTACCGGCCAGCAGCTGAGCCTCATGAGCGTCGAGGAACTTAAAGAGGTGTTGGAGCATGTTTCGGTTTTTGCGCGGGTTTCTCCCGAACATAAGTTGAAAATTGTTCAGGCATTGCAAGAAAAAGGTGAAATCGTCGCCATGACCGGGGACGGCGTCAACGATGCGCCGGCGTTGAAAAAGGCAGATATTGGCGTGGCGATGGGTATCACCGGTACAGATGTTTCCAAAGAAGCCGCCGATATGGTTTTGCTGGATGATAACTTTGCCACAATCGTGGCGGCGATTGAGGAAGGCCGGCGGATTTATGACAATATCCGCAAATTCATCAAGTATACACTCACCTCGAATGCCGGTGAAATCTGGGTGATGCTGGCCGGTCCATTCCTGGGAATGCCCTTGCCACTGACCCCCATTCAAATTTTATGGGTCAACCTTGTGACGGACGGTTTGCCCGGATTGGCGTTGACGGTAGAGCCGGCTGAACGGGACACGATGAAACGCAAACCTTTTCCACCAAAGGAGAATGTCTTTTCGCGGGGAATGGCACGCGATATTTTATGGATCGGTTTGTGGATGGGGCTGGTTTCACTGGCGGCTGGCTTGTGGGCTTTGAACACCGGACGGATGGAAACCTGGCAGACAATGGTGTTTACAACCCTCACCCTGGCGCAGATGGGCAATGTGCTGGCAACCCGTTCGAATCGCTTCTCGCTCTTTCAAATTGGTCTGTTTTCGAATAAACCTCTCTTGGGGGCGGTATTGCTGACTTTCGCTTTGCAGATGGCGGTTGTGTATGTGCCTTTTTTGCAAAATGTCTTCAACACCCGTGCGTTGCCCCTCGAAGATTTGCTGGTCAGCCTCGCGTTGAGCACTCTGGTTTTTAGTGGTGTGGAAGTGTTCAAATGGGTACGCCGCAAGAGAGAAACCGTTTGACTGAAAGAAAAAGACAATTTGAGCAATTGGCAATTCCCTCCGCCTGCGGGTGGAGGGAAATATTATTTTATTGGCCTGTTGTAAAGGAGCAACTTTGTAACTATTGATTTAATTAGCATTGAGGTATAGAATTTGTGCAATATAAAATATCATTTCAAACAGTAAAAAAAATTATAAAATTTTGGCTTGCATAATCCCCCGCGGTGGGGATGAAACTTACAATCAATGTAAAGTGATCAGGAGTCTATATGCCCATATCAGGTGGTGGCAGCAAAGTCGGTATTTATGTGGATGTAGCCTATATTTATAACAACGGCGGTTCTAAAATGCAGTACGATGTGTTGCGGGAATTTGCCTGCCGGGATTTTGCCGAACCGGTGCGCATGAATGCTTACGTCAGTTATGACCGTGAGCGGGCCGAATGGGATGAGGTTTACCGGAAAGGCACCCAAAATTTTCACTCAGCTTTACGGGATATGGGCTATAAAGTGATTGTCAAGGAAATCCAGTGGTTTGAGGATGAAAGCGGCAACCGATATGGCAAGGCAAATGCCGATTTAGATCTGGCGGTGGATGCGCTGCTGCAATCTGCCAAGCTGGACCGGGTGCTGTTGGCCAGCGGGGACGGCGATTTTGTTCAGGTTGTGCGCGCCTTGCAGGATAAGGGCTGTCGAGTTGAAGTGATGGCGCTGGATAATGTATCCAGCAAACTGCGTCATGAAGCGGATTTCTTTATTTCCGGTTATCTCATTCCCAACTTAATCCCGGTCAACAATTACAAAACCGATCAACCCGAATGGGGTGAAATCGGTTCCCGTGTGCGGGGATGGTGTTACTGGCACAGCGAACAGGGCTATGGCTTCATGCGATACTTAAAATCCATCGCGCCCGGTCTGTGGCTGACCGATACCCGCCATCCCGAATCGCCGTATGCCACCGCATTTTTCCATGATTCCAATTTGCCCGAATCGGTGCGGCCGACCGTACTGCCCAGCCGCAGTTATATTTTCGAGATGGAACTGGCGCGGTCTGAGCGAGGCGGGGGAATCCAGGCTATCAACATCGAATTAATCAGTAAGTTTTAGCGCCGCAGTCGAACTTAATTTTTGCCGGCTGTTGGAACATGACAGGCTGGTATAATTAAACATTGCCAATCTGAGTTAACGGATTAAGAAAACATATGCTGGAAAAAATTACAAAGATCGAAGAGCGTTACGAAGAACTCAATCGCTTGCTGGAAGAAGTCGGAGAGGATTATCAACGTGCTGCAGAACTTGCCAAAGAGCGCTCCGACTTGGAGGAGATTGTCGAAAAAGGGCGCGAATACCGGCAGGTGCTGAAACGCATCGAAGAAGCCCGTCAGTTAGTGGATGGTGATGATGAGGAACTCAGCCTGCTTGCCCGGCAGGATTTAGAAGAACTGCAACCACGCCAGGAAGCGCTGGAACGGGAGATCAAGTCACTTTTACTTCCCAAAGATAAACGTGATGAGCGCAATGTCATCATGGAAATTCGTGCTGGAACGGGCGGAGAAGAAGCCGCCCTGTTTGCGGCTGATTTGTTCCGCATGTACAGCCGCTACGCCGAGCGGCGTAACTGGTCGGTGGAAATTCTCTCGCAGAATGAAACCGGCATCGGTGGTTTCAAGGAAATCATTTTCATGGTCAAAGGGCGGGGTGCATATTCCCGCCTGAAATACGAATCCGGCGTGCACCGCGTACAGCGTGTGCCGGAAACGGAAGCCTCCGGCCGAATTCACACATCCACCGTCACAGTAGCCGTACTGGCCGAGGTGGAAGAGGTGGATATTGATATCCCGGAATCGGATATCCGCATAGATATTTATCGTTCGGCTGGAGCCGGGGGACAGAACGTTCAGAAAAACTCCACCGCGGTGCGCCTTACGCACATCCCAACCGGTATTGTGGTGGCCTGTCAGGACGAGCGCTCTCAATTGCAAAACCGCTTGCGGGCAATGAGCATTCTGCGTGCCAAATTATATGAAATTGAAGAAAACCGGCGGCAGCAGGAACTGGATGAAGCCCGGCGTTCTCAGGTGGGAACCGGTGAACGCTCCGAGAAAATCCGTACCTACAATTACCCGCAAAACCGTGTAACCGATCACCGGATCAATCTTTCTTCCTTCAACCTGCCGGCGGTATTGGATGGAGAACTGGACGAATTTATTGAAGAACTGTCCTTGCGGGATGAAACCGAACGCCTGACCGCACATGAAACTGCTGAACCTTAATGCCGGGGATTGGCTGAAATTTGCCCGGAAAAGACTAAAGAGTATAGAAGACGGGGGTCTGGCTGCTCAGGTGATTCTGGCGCATGTGTTGGGGAAAAGCCGTGAATTTATTCTGGCTCATCCGGAATATGTGCTGGGAGAAGACCACATCGAGCGGTTGGAGAATTTAATCACCCGTCTTGAGCAGGGTGAACCGCTGGCTTATTTAACCGGCAAACGAGAGTTTTACGGACTGACCTTTTGGGTCAGCCCGGCGGTTTTAATTCCGCGTCCCGAAACTGAATTGCTGGTCGAAAGAGCGCTTGGGTGGTTAAAACGCCATCCAAATCGGCGCAGTGCGGCAGATGTGGGCAGCGGTTCGGGCAGTATTGCCGCTACGCTGACTTTTCATGTTCCGGATTTGAAATGTGTGGCGGTCGAGCGTTCCTGGCAGGCGATACAGATTGCCCACCAGAATTTTGAGCAACTGCAGGTTTCTCAGCGGGTGTTTCCCATGCTTGGTAACTTGCTGGATGCCGTAGAGGGGATGTTTGATCTGGTTTGTGCCAATCTACCTTATATACCTGCCAATGAACTGGCGCAACTGGCAGTCAGCCGCTTTGAGCCTCGGCTGGCTTTGGATGGTGGATATGACGGCTTGGATTGGATTGCAGCCTTGATCGAAGATTCAAAACGCTGGTTGGCGAAGGGCGGTTTAATGCTGCTGGAGATCGAGGCAGGGCAGGCAGAAAAGGTTGCCCAACTGGTTTACCGTAATTTGCCGAACGCGAAAATTGAAGTAATCCATGATCTGCAGGGATTGCCCCGGCTTGTTTGGGTGGAAAGAGAGTTGAGTTAAAACCGATATTTCAATCGGTTGGGATTGTATTTTTTACGCGGCGGTTTCATGCTACAATAATTGCATGAGTGCGGAAAATCAAAATTCTCCATCCCCCTCCTTTCAAAAACACCGTCGGCAGGTTGTCTGGCAGATATGGATGCCGGTAATTGCGGCAGGGGTGGTGTTCCTCGGTTTAGGATTGTTGATGGTGCTGACTCCCTCACTGGGGACATCCCGCACCGGTCATTGGGCAGCCATTTCCTTAATCTGGTTAATCGGCCCGCTCATTATTTTTGCAATGCTGTTTCTGGCACTCAACATTGGACTGATTTACCTGATGAACAAAATTTTGCGGGTTCTGCCCCCTTATTTTAGGATTGGTCAGATTTATTCGCAGGTAATGGTACTCCGGGTGAAAGCCTTGTGTGACCGGCTTGCCCGCCCTTTCATCCGTTGGGGTGGGTGGTCAGCGGGCTTCCATACCCTGCGGTCAAAAATCATTCGCCATTAATTTTCAGCCTTCATCTTATCTCATTCCAAGAGGATTTCTGATGGAAAATTGGAAAACGAAAACAATTGTGATCGGGGGATTGATTGGTGCAGCGGCAGGTGTGATTGCGGCCTTGCTCCTCATTCAACGGGCGGAAGAAACCCAACAGGCTCCTCGTTTGACCGCCGGTGATGGTGTAAAGGTTGGCTTGGGTGTTCTGGGACTGTTGCGGCTGATTACCGATATTGCCGGTTCAAAAAAGTAATCGAAAAACGGTTGCGCCGGGCGGGGGTTTTTTGGATAGCGCTCCTTTTCTACGTTATTTGATCGCCGGTAAGCTGAGGCGGGATTTTATTCTGCCCGTCAACGGTAAACCGGCCCTGGATATTCCCGGTGGTAATCTGATCTACACCGCTGTTGGGGTGCGCCTGTGGGATCAGGGGATTGGTTTGATCGGACGGGTCGGCGAAGACTATCCTCATGAATGGCTTGATCAATTTGCCGCGCGTGGATTTGACTGCCGCGGCATCAAAGTGCTGCCCACAGCCCTGGAGTCACGTTATTTTGCAGCTTACCCAAACGGTGATGAAGAAAATTCGGATGCACCTCTGACGCATTTTTCCAGGTTGGGTTTACCCTTTCCCAAAGCATTGCTGGGCTATTCCCCACCCACAAATCAGATTGACAGCCGGGTGCAGCCAACCGACTGGACGATCCGCGCCGGCGATTTTCCACCGGATTATCTGGATGCTACAGCAGCGCATATTGCCCCCATTGATTACCTGACGCAGTCCTTGTTGCCTTCCCTCTTCCGCCGTGGGCAAGTTACCACTTTGACGATGGATCCTTCCGAGGGGAGCATGAATCCAACCTTTCGGGATGACTTGCCGGCAATGTTGAGGGGGGTCAGCGCATTGATTTGTTCGGAAAAGAAGGTGCGTCGCTTTTATCAGGGGTTGACCGATGATCTGTGGGAAATGGCGGAACGGCTCACCTCTTTTGATTGTGAAATTGTGGTGATTAAACGGGGAAGCCAGGGGCAATGGGTCTATTCACGGACCAGCCGCCAGCGCTGGATGGTGCCGGCTTATCCTGCTCGGGTTGTGGATCCGACCGGCGCGGGTGATGCTTTTTGTGGGGGTTTTTTGGCCGGGCTGCGGCAGACCTACGATCCCCTGGAGGCTACGTTATGGGGGAATATCTCGGCTTCGATTGTGGTGGAGGGAAGTGGCCCCTTCTATGCGCTGGATGTACTGCCGGGTCTGCCCCCCATGCGACTGGAAAAACTGCGCGAAATGGTGAGTAAAGTCTGATGATCCCTTTGCCCGCCGAGTTGCTGGATTATATTGTTGAACAAACCGCACGGATTCAACAAATTCCTGCGCCAACCTTTCACGAAGAGCGCCGGGCGGTTTACATTCGCGATGAAATGCTGCGGATCGGTCTGGATGAGGTCTTTCTGGATGAGCAGGGTAATGTGTTTGGCCGCTGGAGAGGCGGGGATGCCGAGCCTTTTATCCTCTCAGCTCATCTCGATTCTGTTCACCCATTGGATAAATCATTACCGTTGGAGGTGACAACCGGTAAAATCACCGGCCCAGGCTCGGCGGATAATGCTTTGGGGCTGGCGGCTCTGTTGACGATTGGCAAATGTCTGGTTCAACATGGACAGCGTTTTGATGGAGATATCTGGCTGGTGGCGGATGTGTGTGAAGAGGGCCTTGGCAACCTTGCCGGTATGCGGACGGTGGTGGATCGTTTTGGTGAAGCCGTTCAGGCTTATGTGATTTTGGAAGGGTTGGGTTTGGGACAGGTTTGTCATCGCGGACTGGGCGTTGCCCGTTATCGTATCACCGCGCACTGTCAGGGCGGACATGCCTGGGTTAATCAGGGCGAGCCCTCGGCCATCCATGAACTGGCGGCGGTAATTCACACCATGGCAGAAATCATTTTGCCGCAAAAACCGCGCAGCAGCCTGAATGTTGGAATTGTCCAGGGCGGCACCTCGATTAATACGATTGCCGCCAGCGCCTTTTGTGAGGTTGACCTGCGTTCAGAGGATCAAGCTGGTTTGGAGCGGCTTGTACAGCGGGTCCGACGCATCGTCATGGGGAGAGAACGCAAGGGAGTGCATTTTGAGATGGACCTGATCGGTATTCGGCCGGCAGGAAGCATTCGCCCTTCTCATCCGCTGGTCAAACTGGCGCTGGAGTGTCTTGCCGAACTGCACGTACCGGCTGTGTTGGAAATTGGCTCGACGGATGCCAACATCCCCCTCAGCCGGGGGATTGCTGCGGTATGCCTCGGGCTAACGCGCGGCGGCGCTCCCCATACCGATAGCGAGTACCTTGAAATCCCGCCAATCCGCCTCGGATTGCAGCAAGTTTTGATGGTCATTGAACGCATCTGGTACAAAAACGGCAGCAGGCGCAGTTGATACACCCCAAAGCCGCTTTTGGGTGAGCGGGCAAAAAATCCATCTCTGGCAGAGCGTAAATATGGATGCCGAACTCAGATTGTTAAGAAGTTGACCTCGTATACCTGAATCGGTTCTCGTTTGCCCTTTGCCTGAATTGCCTGTACCGGCTGATAGACCGCATATCCCCCCAGCCGGTCAACCACCGACTGAGTGATCAAAATCTGGTCAGCGCGTGCATTTTCCTGAATTCGTTTGGCGGTATTGATACAATCCCCAATGGCGGTGTATTCCAGGCGTTTTTCGCTGCCGATTAAACCCAGCACGGCTTCTCCGGTGTGAATGCCAATGCCAAAAGAAAGGCGTTGTGCTGCTGGCAATTGCAGATGAAGGGCTTTGAGCGAGTCGCGCATGAGCAAGGCTGCCCGCACTGCACGCAGGGCATGGTCGGGCTGGCGGATCGGGGCATTAAACCATGCCATAACTGCATCACCCAGGAACTTGTCAATGGTTCCCTCTTCCTGCAAAATGGCTTCGGCCGCTGCTGCAAGGTGACGGTTGAGGATGGAGACCAGTTCTTCCGGCGATAAACTCTCGCTGATGGTGGTAAATCCGCGAATATCGGCGAATAATACGGTGATTTCTTTGCGCTGTCCGCCCAAAATAAGGCTGTCGGGGTTCAATTGGCGAATGACTGCCGGCGAGACCATTTTTTCAAACAGACGACGCTGTGCTTCCAGCTGTTTTTTCTCGGTCAGGTCATCCAGCACAAGCGCAATGCCCTGGGTTTGCTGCTGTCCATCTTTTACAGGGGTAATGCTGATGCGTAAATCAATTCGTCCACGCCCGGCGATGGCTGGGGAAATTTCCAGACCCAGCACAGGCTGGTCTGTTTGCAGCACGTGGAGCAGTTCGGGCAGCAGCGCCGGGGAGAGTGAAGTGAGAATATCCCTTAACTTTTGGCTGCTCAACTCTGGCGCAGTCTGGTTGAGAATTTGTTCGCTTGCCCGGTTGCACAACAGGATATTCCCTTCAATATCGGCGGTAATCACTCCGCTGGCGATGGAGGCAAACACCTTGTCCATCAGACTCTTCAATTCGGTTACTTCGGCAAGGCTGCGCTGGACAGAGGCAAACAGGCGGGCGTTTTCAATGGCAACCGCTGCCTGATTGGCGAAAGCGGCCAGCAAATCCAGCTGTTTGGAGGTGAATAGACCACTCCGAATACGGTTATCCACGTAGATGACGCCGGTTACTTCGCTCTTGACCCTCAGCGGTACACACATGATCGAACGCAGGTTGTGAGCAATGACGGAGTCCTGTTTGCCAAAACGCGGGTCTTCCTGTGCATTGGTGGTGAGCACAGGCAAGCCTTCCCCGGCGACCCGGTCAATCACTGTGAAGCTGATGTGGAGTTCGGTGGTATTCAGCGATTCCTGAACCCAATTGCGGGCAATGCGGGTGATCAGGTTACCTTCCTCATCTTTCAGCATTAAAAAGCCGCGTTCTGCGCCAGTAAGCCGAATAATCGTATCCATGACAATTTGAAGAACGGTGTTCAATTCCAGCGAGGTGTTGATCACCTGTCCCATGCCGGCGAGCGCCATCAGGCTGCGACGTTCTTCTTCCAGTTCTTCAAATTGCGCGTTGATTTTCTTTACCAGCGCATTAATTGCCACTACGGTTTCAAAGAATGAAGTGGGTAGCGCAGCAGGACGGTTGGTCTGCAGGTAATTGTAAATGGAGTAGCAGGCTGATCTCAACTTTTCCAGATTGGTTGCCAGCTGATCACCCTGCAAAGCAGATTTGTGATCACTCAATTTTTATTACTTCCTGAATGGGAATTTAAGCGTTGCTTTCAAGGGGTTTCCCCCCTAATTTCGCCAGAATCATTTTACCGCGATTTTGAAATGCCAGTTTCCAGATCAGCCGGGCAGATTGTTGAGCAACGGCTGTATCGGCTGGATAAGGACTGTAAGCAATTTTCTGGTATTCTTGCAAAAGCTGAAGAGCAGAGGTTTCGCTTTCCGGCAGGTGGTTAATGAGCGTTTGAATTTGTTCCGCAGGGGTCTGGGCGGGGGTGATGGGGATTTTGAACAAATGGCACAGCCAGTGAATGCTGTAAAAAGCGCGCTGAACGGGTGCCAGTTGAGTGTAGTACGACCATTGTTCCAGCCACCGCGGGATGCGCCAACCGCGTTTTCGCAGGCTGGTTTCTAAAAATGCCGGAAAACTTTGCTGAGGGAACCAGCGGCGTCTGCGTCCGTTGGCTGCGACCAGAAAGATAACAATTCCTGCAATCAGCAAACCCAGGATGATCAGCGTAGCGCTGACCAGCGGTGTGGTTTGTAAATTTACCGGACCTGAGGCTTGATTTTCGTCAAAACGCGTGGCTTCCTCAAATTCATCCAGTAATTGCGGCTGATTGGGGTTGGGCTGGGGAAATGGGGTGCGGTCTTCTGTGCCTGCCCCACTGGGCCGCTCAATGGGGGATTGGAAAGCGGTTGGTTCAAACTCAATCCAGCCGATGCCGGGGAAGAAAACCTCCGGCCAGGCGTGGCGGTCTAAATCGCGCACCCAGTAAAAGTCTTCTTCTTCGTCGAGAAATCCCTGAGCATAACCGATGACCCAGCGGCTGGGTATTCCCAACGAGCGCAGCATTAACACTTCTGCCGAGGCGTAGTAATTACAAAAGGCTTGTTTATGCTCAAATAATACCCACTCAACCGGGTCTCTGCCGGTTGGCGGGTTTGGGATAGTTGCGGAATAGGCGATATTGTCCCTCAGCCATTGTGTGATGGCAGCGGCCTTGTCATAAGGGGTTTCCAGGCCGGCTGTGATCTCGGCGGCAAGGTCGCGAATACTTTGGGGCAGGTCATCCGGTAATTGAAGGTAGCGGTCTACTACCCATTGAGGGTAATCCTGGCCAGCTTCCCGCAGGGCGGCAATTGTGGGGGAGGCAATCGAGGAAGTCACCTGATAGGTGCTGCCGGGGGGGATATCGGGATCGGCAAGCACGGTAATCACATCTTCAACCTTGCCGGGTTCTGAACCGTCGTAAACCAGCAAAACATTGCGGTTGAGCCCGACCGGCAATCCCGGCACATAGACCATGCTCAAATTGCGGACAGGGCGGAAGTCGAAGCGCACATTGAAGCGCCGGCTGTACTGCGGATAATCGAGGGGAGGTGAACCAACGCGCAGGGATTGCTGATTGGTTACTGTGCTTTCCCAACGGCCATTGTCGTAATAGTCATAACTGCGGATGCGCCAGTAGTAGGGCACCCCTATTCGCTGGGTGATACTGGCTTGAACGGTAAAAACGGTGGCATCCGTCAGCTGGCTGCCGGTGCCAAGGGCATACTCATCGGCATAATATTCATCCAGTACAGCAACCGAGCCCCTTAATGGATTGGTAACATTTTGGAACCGTTCCCGCAGGGATTGCAAGGATTGAATCATCTGCTGGCGCTCGGGGCTGTTTGGGACAACTGCGCGGACGATACGCGGAGCATTCCAGGCAAAAATAACCAGCAGCACAAGGATGATTAAACTGCTGCGCATCAAGTTAAATCCGGTGTCGGTATCCACACCGACCTCTTCTTCTTCCCACTGGCGGGCATTTTTGAGGTAATTCATGCGGCTGAAGAGGAGCAAAGCCAGAACGGCAAAAATGGCGGTGGCGACCCCGCTTTGGGCAAGCGGCGGGTGGTAAAGGTCAATCACTACCAGCGCGATTCCCAGCACAACCAAACCCTGCCAGGGCTTACCATAACGGGTCAGCTGGTAGCCGGTGGAAATGCCCACCAGCCAGAACAGCAGGGCCATGTTGGCAAGGAATAAAATTGAGTCGTTCAGCGGCTGGTTACGCAGAAAAAGAACCAGATTCTGCCACATGCGGTCACCCAACAGCCACAACCGTTCCAGCCAGATGTAATTGCTGGGGGTTAGTTCCCCCAATTGCCAGGTGATGAAGAAGAGGGTAAACAGGAAGCCAAAAAGGCCAGCAGTTTGAGGGCTGAATCGGCTGTATCCCAGCGCCAGCCCGATGATTGCGCCAATCAATGCCAGCCCAATCACAATCTCCAGATTGTCGGTCCAGCGGGTATCTGCTAACCGGTAGGTAACGGTAATCAACGCGGCCAGGAAGAGGGATACCGATAAAAGATCCCACCAGCGTTTTGAAGGATTGAACATAATTTTAGTGTACAATACTTTTGCTTTAGCCGTCAATGGCAGGGTTCAATGTTGGGTGTATGAACAAGTCAATCACTTCATTGCAGGGATGATAAGATGGATCCATTTCTTCTAAGTGAACTTGATTTTATTCAAAACCTGCAAGGCGGGTTTGGTGCTTTGGCCCCAATTTTTAAGGGGATCACTTTTTTGGGGAATGAAGAGTTTTACTTGTTGGTTATTCCGCTTCTTTACTGGTGTGTAGATTCCGGGTTGGGTTTGCGGATTGGGGTACTGTTGATTTTCAGTAATCTTTTCAATTCTATTTTGAAACTGGCATTCCATTCCCCGCGTCCCTACTGGGTTGATACGAATGTGCGCGCTTTTAGCAGTGAAACTTCTTTTGGAATGCCTTCCGGCCATGCCCAAAATGCTGCCAGTTTGTGGGGATTGGCGGCGGTGAAGATTCGCAAAGCCTGGTTACGCTGGTTGATGGTTTTGGTGATCCTGCTGATCGGTTTCTCACGATTGCTGCTGGGGGTGCATTTTCCCAGTGATGTTTTGGTTGGCTGGGGAGTGGGTGGACTTCTGCTGGTGGCCTATCTTCAGGTGGAAAACAGGGTCATTCACTGGTTCAGCAATCTAAACCCCAGCCGGCAGTTGACTGTGGCCCTGGCGAGTTCATTGCTGATTTTATTGTCTGGATTTCTGGTATTGCTGGCTGTCAGCCGCTGGTCGTTGCCGCCGGAATGGGGGCAGACTGCTTTACTGGCAGCGCCTGATGAACCCATCAACCCTTTCACCCTCGCACCCTTTTTTACGGTAGGTGGTACCTGGCTGGGTTTAATCACCGGTGTCATCTTGATGCTGCGCAGCGGCGGTTTGATGAGTGTCAAAGGAAGCCCAACTCAATTGGTGGTACGCTTCCTGCTGGGAATGGCCGGTGTGCTGATATTGTATATCGGGCTGAGCGCGCTCTTTCCCCGTGAGCCAGAAATGCTCGGCTACGGTTTCCGTTTTCTGCGGTATACCTTGATTGGATTTTGGGTTTCAGCGGCTGCTCCTTTTTTGTTTTTACGGTTGAATCTGGCAAAGCGCATTTGAGAAAGCAAAAATTCCAGTTATAATCAAAGCGGATTAAGCATATGGGCGTAAGTAAGGAGGAAACGATGCGTCGTCTGGCTAGTTTTTTTGTTGGCGTATTGATTGGCGGATTGGTCGGCGGAACGCTGGCATTGCTGTTTGCGCCAGCCTCGGGGAAACAATTTCAGCAGCAGATCGGCGAAACCATTGACCGAATCAGCGGGGAAGTGCGCCTGGCAGCAGAACAACGGCGCAAGGAATTAGAAGAAGAATTGAACCGCCTGCGTCAGGCGCGGATTAAGCTGGAGTAGGTTGAAGGGTAACACAAAACAAGAGGGGCTGCTTTGGGTTCGGGCAGCCCCTCTTTGCTGATTAACGCTGGGCGCTGAAGGTGTAAGCAGCCGGCTGGCGGGTGAAGCGGGTTGTCCCGCTGACCACCAGCACAACTGGCTCGCCAGGATCTGCCAGTTGTACGGTATGCCGAAGCGATGAGGCAGCATCCAGGGTCAGGTATTCCACGCGTGGATTTGAACCGAGATAGATGAGGGATAAGCGGAAAGTCTGCGGCAGCCGGTTTTGAATGCGAACAAAACCGTCGGCTTGCCAGCCGCCATCATCGGTTTCAAAATCGGTGAAATAGTTAATTGCCGCGATGGAGACATCATCCAAGAGAAGCCCTTCACCATTGACGGCGGCATCGGTCACATATTCGAAGCGCAGCAGTACTTTCTTGCCCGCAAAACGGGAGAGGTCTACCACTTCCTGAATATAGCCATTGGTCTTGCCGTTGTAACCGCAGCCGTAGCTGTTGCCGGAGGGGTTTTCAGTTGTACAGGACGGCGTGTTCAGGATCTGCCAGTTTTTACCATCGTCCTCTGAAGCAACCAGATACAGGTAGTCGTAATCTTCTTCGAGATCGTACCACGTGCGGTAAGTCATCTGAATTGGCGCGCTGGTGTTGGTGAAGTCGAACTCGCGGGTGAGGGTCATGTCCGATTCGTCGCCTTTGTTCGACCAGAATGCGTATTCTCCCGAAAATGCCCCGAGTGGCAAAACGCCTACCTCACTGTTGCCTTGAAATTCCAGGGTAAAACTCCCCTGACAATTGAATTTGATGTAATCTGCCCCGTACTGGCGGACGCTGCGAGTCTGACTTCGTCCATCGCAGCTGGTGAATACTTCGGTATCGTTAACCGCTGGGGCGCTGCGGTAGCGGGTATAAGTAAAGCGCCCGTCACCGATGCGCGGGTCGTTTAGGTAGTTGGTCAGTGTCCAATCTACAAAGACATCATCGGCCTGGATGAGTTGGCCTGTGAGGGGGTCTATTTCGTTCAGGCCGGCAAGGACAGTATCCATACTATCCAGACCGTTATCGGGGTGGGCAACAAGCGATTTGGTTGCCTCTTCACCAAATCGTTCTAAGAAATAGGTTACGAACAGGAAGGATGCGCCGTAATAAGGAGTCGTGGCGCTGGAGTCGGTTGGCCAGTCGTTCAACTGGTGATCGGGGTTGAGCGAGAAGATGTAGTCAAAACCCCCCGGATCGTAGCCGTTGAGAAAAGCAGCCAGTTCGGAAAAGCCCTCGTTGAGCCAGGTTTCCTCATTCCGGTCGCGGTACCAGTGAATCATGTGCTGGAATTCATGCGCCAGTACGCCGTAGGTGAATTCTTCATCCAGCCCGGCATTGTCCGCGCTGAGAATAAACATCTCGTGAGCGTTGGAATATTGATGCGCCAGTGGATGAACGGAATCGGCGGAGGAAAAGTAGCCGGCGATGTTGCGCCCGGCCCCGCGGGTGTAGAGAATGAACAAGCGCGGATCGTTATCAACACCGGGGTTCCACTCCATGCCGAAAAATTCGCGGTTGGTTGGTACAATTTGATTGTTGAAGGTTTCAGCCAGCCGACGCAGTGCGGATTGATTGAAAGAAACGCCGTCTTCAATCCAGAAATAGGCGTTATCCGTGACATAGCGCAAAACGGCTTCCACCTGAAAATTCTCGGTGGTATCCACATTGGTTACCCAAAACTTTTTGCGGTCACCTACCTGAAAGGGTCCGCTAAACGGCACGGTTTCTGGAATTCGACCTTTGCCGCCAAGCCGTTGAGCCAGTTCCCGAGGGTCGTTCACCGGCACCAAGGCCTTTTGGAGACTTTGCAGGGTTTCATACGCACCATCGCTTGCCGGAACATTGGAAGGGGTAGCCAACGGCAGGCCAGGAGGCTCAACGACAGGCAGGGTAGGAATCGGCTGCCAGTCGTTGAAAGGAGGGGTGAACTGAAAGACGGGCGAGGTGTCGTCGCTGCTGCTGGGAGAAGTGGTTATCAGAAAACCCAGCGCTCCGGCAAACACCAGCCCGGCACAAAGGCACAGACAAAGGAAAAGAATGCCAATCAGAACGATTAATAAGGTTCGGGAGGAGTTGGACATAAGCGGCTCGTTAAGTTGCAAAAGAAGTTTTGGTTAATAATTGGCTCAATGATAACAGAGAAATCAATGCTTGGTTTATAAATGTATCTAAAATTACTAAATCTTAACAAAAAAGAATTGAAGCAAGAAACGAATGCTTTTTAGATTAATTTGTTAGATTGAACACTTATGAAATTAGAGGGAATGTGTTCATTTTGTTAGAAGTTGGGGGTTTTGATATACAACAAGTGAAGTTGTTTTAAATACAGGTATCCATTGTGTTTCGATTTGTTGAATCCACTCGTAAATGCCTGGGATCTGTTCATCCTCCCAACTTCGCGTAATTGAGTCAATTATTACATAACGTGCATTTTCAATATCTGTTTGAAAACGCATTCTCTCTTTTGGAATTCCATTTGGAAAATGGATAGTGGGTTGCTCGTTGACTGCAATCGAGATTTGATAGTCCGTTGTGTTAGCTTGAATCGCCCAGGCTATTGCCGGTGAAGCAATGATCGTATCCATCGGTTTGGTTACTGTATTTACGAAATCTATAATTTTAGAAAATTCGCTTATGTCAATTAGTAGATGATCAAAGGATGTCCGAAATTTATGCCTCGCTTGTGTATCTAAATCAAGAACCAATAAAACGGCTGGACCAAGGATTGTAATTATCAGTATCAATGAGAAAATAAAAGTTCTCCATTTTACGCTTTGGTTTTTTCGTAATACTTGGAAAACATAGGCATCGCAAAGCTCGTTGGAAAATTTTAGAATCCACTCAATCATCTTATGAATAACACTCGAAATCCCGATTGCAACGAAAGGAAGGTAAGGTAAAAAATAATAAAAACTCTGATTAATTGTGGAAAATGTCCGATTAATTACAAGTGTGGGAACAATAATTCCGAAAAATCCTATTATTGCAAGTTTCCTGTTTGGAATAGCCAAGCTACCAAGCAATCCAATAAGTAGAGATGTATCCGCAAAAGTAAAAGAAACGATAGTGGTTACTAACATAGTGGCAATTTGTAGAAAGAGGGAATGGGATGTTCCCCTTTCGAAAGTTGTTTGCCAGTCAAATAAAAAGGGGGATCCAAAAAGAAAAAGAGAAATCAAAAAGTACAAAAACAGTGGAGTCAACGAAATGACAATTACAAAAAAGAGCTTTCTTGGATCAAAAAGAAGGATTAAGATGGCAAGAAATACAACAAAGGCAATATAGGCCAGCTCAATCAGGACTCCAATGCCGACAAAAATAGAGGCAAAAAATATCCAATGTTTATTTTTAGACTGCAAATATGACCAGAAAAACCAAGTGATTAGAATAGTGATTGGAATCAGCAAATTGTATCCAAATCCGATTCGATTAAATAAGACGAATTTTGGATGCAGCGCCAATACCAGAGGAGAAAGGTATTTTATGAAAAGTAAATTCTTATCGGATAGACTTTTGAGGAACCAGAAGAGCAATACTACGGATATAATGCTGCTTAGTGCCGTAAATCCCCTCAAGACCAACAAGCTCGGTTCAAAAAAGTTGTAACTCGAAGATAGAAGCCATGGGAAGACGGGCATTCTACCGGCCAACAACCAGGAGCCCTGGATGCCGAGATATTCTAAACTTCCTTTATGCAAGTTGTTTGAAATATTAAGCAATGTGCCTTCATCATTATATATCCCCGGGTTTTGAGCGAGGTTTGTAAAACGAAAATAACCTGATAATACAATGAGAAAGATTGTATAGAACATATCCAGTTTGTTCATAAAGTTGACCTATGGTGAGCAATAGTAAATGTCTATGGCTGCTGCTTGGGGATATGATATTTTGCACATCAACTGGCACTTGTTGGTTAATTCATTCATCTCTTCTTCAACAAAAGGTGGCAAATGAGCATCTTTTGCCCATATAATCCAAAAAGAGCCGGCTGGGACTTGCCGGGGAGAAATTTTCTTTATATCGAAGGCTTGCTGCAAAGGCTGCACCAGGAACCATGCAGGCAGGTCGGCATCCAATAAATAGTGCGTTGCGCCGCTCAGATAATACTGAAAGGGTAAAAGAGAGTTTGCCGTTGCATGGAAAATGATGGTAGAGGGCTGATCAATCATAGACAGCTTTTGAATGGTTTCTTGCAGGTAACCTCCTTTTTCCTGTACAGTCCATACGAAATGATAACTTAGGTTGACAATCAACAAAACGATTAGAATTACAGAGGAAAATTTGGACTTAAGATTTGAATATACTGCGATCAATATCACGAGGGGAACAGCAAGTGGACTGAAAGAGCGGTAAAGGATGAGATGCCCATTTCGGTAAAACCATGCCGCTATTATGATCATAATTAAGGGAAATAAGCTTAAAATCAATAGAGGCGCCAAGCTATTCTTTACAAATTCATGTTGATTGTCTTCCCGTCTAAAAAAGGTGTTCACAAGAAACACGACAAGGAAAACAAAAAATACCACCAAAACCGATGTGTGGATTAACCTCAGTAATGTGCTGACCAGGGGGTTTGATATTGATGGAGTCAAAAAAATGTAATTCACTTGTTCAAGTACTCTTTGAGCATTGACTGGGGGAATGTTGTAACCCGAAAAATAGCTCCCTGAAAGATTATTCCCAAAAGAAGCTGCAAACCAAGGAATAAATAATCCGAATGACGCGCACCCAATGTAAACCATTCTGCGCCACTTATCGGGATAAATTAATATACCAATAGCAACCAGAGATATAACGCAAAAAACGGCAGCGCTGTTTGAATAAAACAATAAACCAAAACACGCCAGTGCGCCGAGCCACTTTTGTTGGATGATGAACCAAAATCCAAGCAGGTATAGACAACTCATCAGTGCGTATACTCTGGCGTCCTGTGCCATCCATAGTTGGTAAGGTGAAATCGAAAGGATGCATACCGCTAAAAATTGTTTTGTGTAGTTAACCTGAAAATGGGAGAGCAATCTTTGGGCAACAACTACCGTGAAAATTCCTGAGATTAAAGATAATATCCGATAGCTAATTTCGGATGGTGTGAAGATACGAACAATCCACCATTCAAGAATTTCCCAGAGGGGAGGATTGAGTTCTGTGGTTAACAGTGAAACCATCTTCATCAGGGACTGTCTTGTTAAAAAAACAGTTAATGCCTCGTCGTACCAGATAGAATTTGAAGATAGACCATAGATACGCAAACCAATGCCTATCCAGATGGGTATCCACAAGAGCAAATATGGATGGGGTATGTAGATTATTCTTTTTTGGCGGAGATTATCTGTGGAAGCCATAAACTGATCAGGAGGGCTAACAGACCCATGCGCAACGGGACGATAATCCACAAACTTAAGAAGATTTGACGCATCAGCATCAGTGGCCATTCAAAAATTGTCAAACCGATTAACGCTATTAAAACCAAATATGCTCTGGAAATGGGGAAGCTTAAGAGAATTAAGGGCAAAAGATATAGAATCCATTGAGGACTCCAGCCAGGCGACCAGAGCAGAAACAGGGACCAGGTTATTCCCAAGAAAGCAATCACAGAGATGGTATCGAATTGATTTCTCTTTATTAAAAACCAAATACCGATTCCAGCAAAGACCAGTAGAGTTAAATTGGGAGAGATAACAGGGGGATTACCGCGTGGAATCCCTGCAACTTCAGGATGTAGTCTGTCTTCAATGGTCAAAAATGCTCCCGTGGTCAGGTTGCCATCCAACAATGCCCATAAGGTTTGCCAAGAGCTGCGGTTTGGTTGAGCTCGCAAGGAGGCTAAAGTCATTTGGGGAGATAGTACGTATAATGTTGTGAATGTGAGGATTACAATGGTTGCAGCGATAAGACAAACTTTGACGAATTGTTTTTTTGAATAAAATCGAAATAAGGCAGGAAGAATAAAAACAGGAAACCATTTTGATAAAATACCGGCAGCGATTCCGAGCCCAGCGAGCGTTTCTCTTTTGGAAATACCCCACCATACACTCAAGATCATCAAGAAAACTGTAATCAGCTCAGCATACCACCATGTATATGGCAACATCAATAAAATGCTAAAAAAAAGCACTGTTCTCCAGTGAGCAACCGTTTCTTGATACATTTGGTGAGCGATTTTTTGAAATACGAAAATCGTTCCAGATCCCGCTAAAGCAATGATGACACAAAGAATAAAATCATATAAAAAAACTTCACCGTTACTCAATATAAAAATGATTTCGCTAGTAAAAGGAAACAAGGGTGGATATTCTACCCAATGGTTAAAATAAGGCCAACCCGGCAAGGTTGTCCAATTGTAATAAACCGGCAGGTCACCAAAACCATAATAACTGGTGGGGATTAAGGCAAGGTAAAGAATGATTCGACTAAATAGGTAGGCAAAAGGGAAAAGCCAATGTTGATTTTTTTCAATCCAGGCAACGTCATTTCTCACTTTGAAATCCTGAAGAGGGTTTGTCTAATTCAAATACGGGTTATTGTCGGCTTCATCCTGAACTGTCGTTTCTTCACCATGACCGGGCAGCAGACGGGTTTCCGGCGGGAGTGTGAGCACCTGCTGGTAAATGGACTTCAGTAATTGGG